>JBBIMZ010000573.1:0-437 GCA_037444135.1 Solibacteraceae bacterium | reverse complement strand
AGGATCCGCTTGAGGATTCGGGCGCGGCGCTCTTCCTCGACTCCGTACTGGTCCAGGTACGACGCCATGGCTTCACGGGGTCGTCTTGACCGGGTGCGCTCTGTTGTAAGCCGCCGTGGCCTCGGCCGTCAAGTCCAAGGCCGGCTTGAAATAGATGGTGTCGGTGGCGTCGATCACGACGTCGAGCCCTTTTTCCTCGGCGAGCTTGCGCACCACTTCGACCATCTGGCGCTGCACGCGGCCGAGCACCTCGTTCCGGCGCGCGTCGACCTCGGCTTGAAGATCCTCGGTGGCCGTTGTAGATCCCTCTGCTTCCGCTGGCCCTGGATTTGCAGATCGCGCTCGGCCTCCGGCGTGAGCTTGCCCTGCATCTTTTGGAGCTGGTCGTTGATGTCCTGCAAATCCTTCTGAAGCTTCTGGATCTCCTCCTGGCGGGG
>JBBIMZ010000572.1:0-2807 GCA_037444135.1 Solibacteraceae bacterium | reverse complement strand
GACCGGCATCAGCACGAGGCCGTAGATGGCCACATAGTCGAGCAGTTTCAGGAAAAAGACCGGAAAACAGGCGAGGACGGCCGTGGCCAGGCCGGCCGCCAGCGTGATCTTCCACCGCGGCCAGTTTGTCACCGACTGGAGGGCCAGGCCGGCGCGGTAGAGCGTCGGGTTGGCGGTCGTCCAGCCGGCCAGCATCACGCCGAAGACGCCCGCGATGCCGGCGGCTTCGTACGCCATCAGGCCCGGATTCATCTCGCGGTTCACTGCGGCCACCATGATGCCCGAACAGATCCAGGCCAGCATGTGGCCGGGATACATGCCGAAGGCCGAATAGAGGCCGTCCTTCCAGCTCCTGGCGTACCGGAACAGGGCCATGTCGGAGAGGCCGACGTGCATGGCGAGGTTGGCGAACCAGGCGAAGAAGATGATGTGGCCGATGTGAAACTTCTCCTGCCCCTCCGAAGGGACCCCGTTCCAGATGCGCGTCGTGGCGATCTCCCAGAAGTTGTCAAGGTTGGGATGGACGCCCAGGCGCGCCAGCATGGCGATGGCGCCGGCCAGGAAGACGACGAAGATCCACGGCGAGCAGATCTGGGCGAAGCGGCTGAGTTTCTCAAATCCCAAAATCGCCAGCACGGTGAAGGCGACGCCGAGCGACAGCGTCAAGGCCACCCAGGAGGCGCTGGCCGGCAGGATGTCGGTCAGTTGCGGGGTGGGAATCTTGAAGCCGAGTCCGATCGCCGTCGCCGAGACCGAGATCATGGCGCCCGCCAGGATGCAATAGAGGAAGGCGTTCGCCAGGTTATACAGGAGCGTGAGGCCGGGCCCGGCGATGCGCTGCAGATACCAGTAGAGCGTCAGGCGCGTGCGGACTGCGATCGGCGCGCAGATAAAGGTCCACGAGAGCACAGCCAGCAGGTTGCCCAGCGCCAGCCCGGCGAGCAGGTCGCGGGCCGTCACTCCATGGAGGACGAAGAAAGCGCCGATGACGAATTCGGTCGCGGCGACGTGTTCTCCGGCGAATAACCCCGCGAACCGCCGGCCCGACTGGAGCTTGTCCTCCGAGACGGGCTCGCGATCGAATTCGTAGAGTTTGTCCATGCGGGCGGCAAGGCCCGCCAGCGCGGCCGGCATACAGGGGACTATTCTACTCTGAGCCGCCCGCCGGGAAGCGGCCGCGCGCGGGGAACCGGCCCGCCTTACCTGTGCACGTAGTCGACGACGCGCTCGAGAGTGTCGCGATGCGCCTCGGGGACGGTCACCTCCGCGAAGGCCGCGGCGATCCCCCGGCCGGCCTCGGGCGTGACGTTCCCGCGAGCAGCCTCAAAAGCGGCCTCGACCTTGTCGAGCGCCTCGGCGTTGGGAACGAAGACCCAGGAGTACCGGCCGCCCGCGGAGCGGGTATGGACGTGCTCGACGTCAATCCCGTAACCGGCGATGGTTCCGTCGGCCAGCAACTGCTCCAGGGTGGGCTTCATGTATTTGTCCCAAAGCTCACGCCACTGGCGGCCTTTGCCGGGCTGCACCTGCGTGTAGCTGAGCTGAAAATAGCCGCTCGAAGCCAAGCCCGGGCGCACGCGGTAGACGAGCGAACGCAACAGGTAGTCGCGGTGCCGGGTTCCGGTCATCGCCGGACTCGGCGGGATCTTCAGCAGCTCCTCGAGGACGCGCTGGGTGCCGGCGAGCGTCGTGGCCGACCACCACGAGCTGTGCGTGGCGCCCTCCTCGGTGTGCACCACCGCCACCGATCTGCCCCATTCGAGCAAGGTTCCGCCGGCGACCATGCGGTCGAGCACGGGCTTGGCGTTCTTTTCCCAGAACGAGGAGAAATCCGCCCACTGGGCGCGCGGCACGCTCCACTCGGCCACAAAGGTGTAGACAGCTTGTTCCGGTTGCTGGCCGACGGCCAACGACGGAACCAGGACCGGCAGGCACACGGCCGCCGGCAACGCCAGAATTCGATGGAACATTGATTGCCCTCCCCTCCGAGGGTCTTTCAAGGGTAGCGTGGCGCTCCCCCGGGTGTCAACCGCGCGCGGCTGCCGAGGGGCGCCGCCGGCTCTACTCGAGGGCGAGATAGAGCACGGCGCTCGCGGGGAACGGCGGGGTGAACTCGCGCCAGGCGCCGCCGGAGACCTTGCCGGCGGGATGCCGGACGCCGTTAGCCGGATCGAACCACTCCACCAGGAGCTGACCGCCGGCGCCCGTCAAGTCCACGGTTACCGGGCCGCCGCCCGGGACGAAGACGAGATACTCGCGCCCCGGATTGGCCAGCGAGTAGCGGGAAGAGGCCAGCGCGCTCGCGGGTTTCATGCGCACCAGATCGACCCGCCAGGCGTAGTCGAGCGTGTAGCCGAGATTGCGGCGCACGGGCTCGAATTCCGGGTCGAACGGCTTGCCGAGGATCGAGCCGTCGTAGGGGTCCATGAACAGCGGGTGCATTCCGCGCAGGAAGCTCTTCCAGACCCAGTCGGCGTTGCCGCCGATGCCCCAGAGATGGTCGGTGTCGTTCAAAATCACTTTGCGCCCGGCGCTTTCCGGCGGATCGTCGCGATAGCCGCCCTCGGGGTTCGGCGAGATCCAGTCGGCCGGGCTGTCGAAAAGCACCTGGTTGGAGCCGCCTTTGTACTGGAAGGTCATGCCGACCGGGTGCTGCTTGGGCTTGCGCTTCTCGTAGTCGTGGATCAGGCGGATCATGTGGTACCGCCAGTCGGTGGAGCCGGGGTGGTTTTCGTTCGAGATCTCATAGAGGACGTTGTCGAACCGGTTGACGGTGTCCACCGCCCGGCGCACGTACGCCTCCTGGA
>JBBIMZ010000571.1:0-2811 GCA_037444135.1 Solibacteraceae bacterium | reverse complement strand
GGCAGGTCCACGGTCGCGATCGACGGCGATCCGGTGATGATGGCGCCGGTCGGGAACGTCCACTTGACGGCCAGGTCGCCGACGTTGCCCGCATCGATCTGCGTCTCGCGTGCGGCGAAGAACGGCCGCGCGGCGCCGCCGCCGGTCGCCTCCGGCGCCGGAACCACGTTTCAAAATCGGTGGAGGCCAGCTCCGGCAGCGTCCTCCGCCGGTCGATTCCGAAGAAGCGCTCGAGCATCCAGCGGGCGGCGCCGCTGCGCAAGGTCGCGTTGGCCAGCCGGGGCAGGCGCGCGCCCCAGCGGTTGAGCTGGTCGATGCGGGCGAACAGGCGCGCTCGTAGCGGCACGCCGTGGCGTTCCCAATAGTGGGCCAGGAATTCCGATTTGAGCCTGGCCAGATCGACGTTGGAAGGGCATTCGCGCTTGCATCCCTTGCAACCGAGGCACAGGTCGAGCACTTCGTACATCCGGTGCGAGGTGAACTCCTCCGGCGGCAAAACCCCGGAGAGCGCCGCTCGCAACGCGTTGGCGCGTCCGCGCGTCGAGTGCTCCTCTTCGAGCGTCGCCATGTAAGAGGGGCACATCGTCCCCGACAGAGTCTTGCGGCAGGCGCCGTTGCCGTTGCACATCTCGACGGCCCGGTCGAAGCCGCCCTGCGCCGAGTAGTCGAAATAAGTGCTCACCGGCCGCATCCGGTAGCCGGGCGGGTAGCGCAGATGCTCGGTCATCTCCGGGCAGTTGACCACTTTGCCCGGATTCATGAGGTTCTCGGGATCGAAGGCGCGCTTGACTTCGAGGAACGCCTGGTAGATGACCGGGCCGAACAGGCGTTCGTTGAACTTGCCGCGCGCGAGGCCGTCGCCGTGCTCGCCGCTCATCGAGCCGCCGGAGGCCACCACCAGCTCGAAGACCTCTTCGGCGATGCGCCGCATCTTGGCGACCTCGGCCGGGTCCTTCAGGTTGATCAGCGGGCGGATGTGCAGGCATCCGACCGAAGCGTGGCCGTAGTAGCCGCCCGTGGCGCCGTGATCGCGCAGGATGCGCTGAAAGCCGCGCAGGAACTCGGGGTACTTTTCGATCGGAACGGCCGGGTCTTCGACGAAAGCGATCGGCTTGTGGTCGCCGACGACGCTCATCAGCAGCCCCATCGCCTCTTTGCGCACGTTCCAGATGGCCTGCTGGCGCCCCGGGTCGGTGAGGAACAGATGGCCGTAACCGATGCGGCGGCGCGTCACGAGCTGCTCGAGCGCCTCGAGCCGCGCCCGCACCTCCGTCTCCGACGCCCCGAAAAACTCGACGACGACGTTGCCTTCAGCGTCCGGATCGGCGAAATCCAGGCTCGCGGCCAGTCCCGGGGCGCGGCGCGCGCCGTCCAGCACCAGCCTGTCCATCAGCTCGACGGCGGCCGGAGCGAGGCTGACCAGATCGGGCGCCGCCTCGACGGCTTCGATCAAGGTCCGGAAATTGATGACGCCGAGCCCCTTGAATTTCGGCAGGGGCACGATGCGCAGTTTCGCCTCGGTCACCACCGCCAGGGTTCCCTCGCTGCCGACGACGATCCGCGAGAGGTTGAACGGCCCGGGCTGGGATGAGTAGCCGGCGCCGAAGCAGGCGCCGTTCGGAACGAACTCGTCCAGGTTATAGCCGCTGACGCGGCGGATCAATTTCGGGTAGCGGCTGCGGATCTCGTCCTGGTAGGTCCGGCCGATGCGGGCCATTTCGCGATAGAGGCTGCCCTCGAGACCTTCCGCGGAAACGCGGCGCTCGAGCTCGCCGGGCGCCAGCGGCGCGAAGACGGCCTCCGAGCCGTCGGCCAGCACAACTTTCAGCTCGATGACGTGATCGATCGTCTTGCCGTACAGGATCGAGTGCGAACCGGCGGAGTTGTTGCCGATCATGCCCCCGAGCGTGACGCGGCTGGCCGAGGACGTGTCCGGTCCCAGCCCGAAGCCGTGCGGCTTCAGGAACGCGTTCAACTGGTCCTGGATGACGCCGGCCTCGACGCGCACCCAGCGTTCTTCCGCGTTCCAGTCGAGGATGCGCCGCATGTACTTGGAGAAATCGAGGTGGACCGCCTCGCCCACGGCTTGCCCGGAGAGGCTCGTGCCGCCGCCGCGCGCGAGCACCGGCAGTGTCTCCCGCGCCGCCAGCGCCACTACCTCGCGCACGTCGCCGGCGTGCTTCGGGATTACGACCCCGACCGGCTCGATCTGGTAGATGCTGGCGTCGGTGCTATAGAGGACCTTCGAGTAGCTGTCAAAGCGGACTTCGCCTTCGACGCGGCGGCGAAGCTCTTCGACTAACTCGGCGGCGACCGGGACCATGGCGTAGACTAGATCCATTCTAGGGCCGAGCCGGCCGCGGCGTCAGATTGCTAGACTGAAATCGTGCCGCCCGCCGAAAGGAGAGTGCCATGAACAAATTACTCCTGGCGGTTTGCCTGGCTCTGGCCGCCGCGCCGGCGCAGGCCCAGCCGGCCCACATCAAGCGGTTGAATGCCGCGGCGGCGGTGCTGGCTGAGACGCTCGGCATGAGCGACGCCGCGATTCCTCAGGAGTTGCTGGACCGCAGCCACTGCGTCGTAGTCGTTCCGGGACTCAAGAGAGGAGCGTTCATCTTCGGCGGCAAGTACGGCCGCGGATTCGCCAGTTGCCGCAAGCCGGGGGGCGTCGGCTGGAGCGCTCCGGCGGCGGTTCGCATCGAGGGGGGCAGCTTCGGGTTACAGATCGGAGGCCAGGAGGCCGACGTAATCCTGCTGATCATGAACCAGCGCGGCGCCGAGCGGCTGCTGTCGAGCCAGTTCACGCTCGGC
>JBBIMZ010000570.1:0-2816 GCA_037444135.1 Solibacteraceae bacterium | reverse complement strand
ACTCGAACATCACATGCACAAGGAAGAGGCGATCCTGTTCCCGTTCATCGAGCAGTACGGCTGGGCGGAAGCCGAAGGCCGGCCGCTGCCGCGCGTCCCGTTCGGCTCGGTGGCCAGCCCGATCGCGGTCATGGAGCGTGAACATGCCGGAGCGGGCAACGCCTTGGCCGAACTGCGCGCCCTGAGCCGGGATTACGAGCTGCCGTCTTACGCCTGTAACACCGTCCGCGCCCTCTTCGACGGGCTCCAGGCGCTCGAGAAAGACCTGCACCTGCACATCCACCTCGAAAACAACATCCTGTTTCCTCGCGCCATTGAGCTCGAGAGACGGCGGGCGTGATGCCGGTCGTCATCGGAGCGCGGCCTGACAGCGGCTTCGCCGATCCGCTGGGGCTGCTTACGGACTGTCACCGGCGCATCGAGCGCTTTCTCGGCGTGCTGGTCCGTGTGGCGGCGCGGGCCGGCGGTCCTTTGGAGGTTGAGGAACGCTCCGCGCTGGAGACCGCCCTGAGGTATTTCCGCGAGGCGGCGCCGAAGCACACCGCCGACGAGGAGGAGAGCCTCTTTCCACGCTTGCGGGCGCGCCACGACGGAGCGACCGAACCGCTGCTGGCGCGCGTGGAGGCGCTCGAGCGGGAGCATGTGCGGGCCGGGCAGATCCACGGGGAAGTGGACCGGCTGGGGCAGGCCTGGCTGGAACGAGGCGCCCTTTCGGAGAACGAGGCCGCGCGTCTGCGCGACCTGCTGGCCGAGCTCGAGCAGATCTATCGGGGTCACATCGCCGTCGAGGACGAGCATGTCTTCCCGGCCGCAGCGCAGCTTCTCGCCTCCGATGAGCGCCGGGCGATCGGCCGGGAGATGGCGGCGCGCCGCGGTCTTAATGCGGGGCCGTGACGGATCCGGCAGGCGAGTGCGGCGGCGCTTGGGCGGCGGCAGCGGGCGGCCTGAGCCGGGAGGGGCGCACCGTGTCGCGGGCCTCGACGTCCAGCAGGGTGAAAATCAGGAAGATCGCCAGCATCACGACGCCGGTCAGGAAGATGATGGCGTTGACGCGGTTGTCGTAGAGCAAGTGCATGAAGAACAGGGCGACGAGGGAGGCTTTCACGGAAGCGATCACAAGCGCCACGATCACGTTCACCGACGGCGAGCCGAAGTGAACGCCGGCGGCCGCCACCGTGACGACGGTCAGCGCGAGCAGCGCGGCCAGCACGGCCGAGTATGTCTTCCTGGCGTGGGAGTAAGAGTGCGCGGCCATCGAAGCTCCTAAGAGATTAGGTACATCAGCGGGAACAGGTAAATCCAGATCATATCGACCAGGTGCCAATACAGGCCGACGAGATCCACCGGCGTGTAGTAGCGCTCGGAAAAATCCCCGCGGAGGGCGCGGCGCAACACCCAGCTGATCGCGATCATGCCGGCCAGAACGTGCAGGCCGTGCAGCCCCGTCATCATGAAATAAAAGCTGAAGAACATGAACTCGCCCGGAACGGATTCTCCCTTGTAGGAGTAAAACTGGCCGGGCAAGAGGCCTTCGTGGAATTTGTGACTGTACTCGAAGTACTTGACGACCAGGAAGACGGCCGCGAAGGCGAGCGTGAGTGTGAGGTAGCGAAGAAGCTGGCGGCGTTTGCCGGCCTGGGCCGCGGCGACGGCCATCACCATCGTAAAGCTGCTCACCAGCAGGACTACGGTATTCAAGGCGCCGAGCGTGCGGTTCAAGTGATGGTGGGCGGAAGCGAAGGCCTCCGGGTGCTTGCTGTGCATGATCCCGTAGCCGACGAACAGGCCGCCGAACAGCAGCACTTCGGTGACCAAGAAGACCCACATGCCGATCTTGCTGGCGTCGACCTGCTGGGCCGGCTCGGCGAAGTGGTGCTGGAGAAACGGCTCGTGAACGTGTTCAGTGGCCGCCGTCTGACTCATGCCTTCACCTCCTCGGGGCTGTAGTCGTAGGGGCCGTGCGTGAGCACGGGCGTACTCTCGAAGTTATGGGTGATGGGCGGTGACGCGGTCGTCCATTCGAGCGTTTTACCGCCCCAGGGATTGGGTGGGGCGTCATACGGTTTGCGGAGCGAAGCCAGCAGGTAACCCAAGACGATGAACAGGCCGAGGCCCAGGATCCAGGAGCCCACCGTCGAGAAGACGTGTAGCGGCTGGAACTGGTCCAGATAGTTGTAGTAGCGGCGCGGCATGCCGCGGCTGCCCATGACGAACTGCGCCAGGAAGGTCATGTTGAAGCCGAGGAACACCAGCACGGCGGCTAGGCGCGCCCACCCTTCCGAATACATCCGGCCGAACATCTTCGGCCACCAGTAATGCAGTCCGGCTATGAAGGCCATGACCGTGCCGCCCATCATCACATAGTGGAAATGAGCGACGACGAAGTAGGTGTCGTGCAGATGAACGTCGACCGAAATGGTGCCGAGGAAGATGCCGGTAAGCCCGCCGATGGCGAACAGCAGCAGGAACATGATGGCGTAGAGCATGGGCGCCTTCAGGTCGATCGAGCCGCGGTACATCGTGGCCAGCCAGTTGAAGACCTTGACGGCCGACGGGATGGCCACCAGAAAGGTGAGGAAGCTGAAGACGGCGGTGGCCAGATCCGACTGGCCGCTGGTGAACATGTGGTGGCCCCACACCAAAAATCCGAGCACGGCGATGGCGATGCTGGAGAACGCGATGAAGTGATACCCGAAGATGCGCTTGCGCGAGAAGCAGGTGATCAACTCGTTGATGACGCCCATCGCCGGCAGGATCATGATATAGACCGCCGGGTGCGAGTAGAACCAGAAGAAGTGCTGATATAGAACGGGATC
>JBBIMZ010000569.1:0-2828 GCA_037444135.1 Solibacteraceae bacterium | reverse complement strand
GGGAACGCCGCCTCTACCCGCGCGACCCGGTCGAGGAGCTGGTCCAGGCCGGCGCCCGGATTCTCGTCACGATCAACGCCTCGCCCTTCCACATGGGCAAGCGCGAGCTCCGGCGGCAGATCTTTTCGACCACGGCCCGGCGCCACGCCATCCCCGTCATCTACGTCAACCAGGTCGGGGGCAACGATCAGTTGGTGTTCGACGGCTCCAGCTTCGCGATGAACGCCGCCGGCGAGGTGATCGCTTCGGCGGCTTCCTTCGCCGAAGATCTGGTCTTCGTGGATCCGGAAACCGGCGAGGGCGACCGCCACGAGAACCTGGCCGACGCTTGCGAATCCGTCTACGAGGCGCTGGTGCTCGGCACGCGCGACTACATCCGCAAATGCGGCTTCCGCCAAGTGCTGCTCGGTCTGAGCGGCGGCATCGACTCGTCGTTGACGGCCGTCATCGCCGCCGACGCCGTCGGCCGGCACAACGTCACCGGCGTGGCGATGCCGGGCCCGTACTCGTCGGCTGCCAGCGTCACCGACGCGCGGGCTCTGGCCGAAGCATTGGGCATCCGCTTTGAAACGGTGACGATCACGAGCGTCTACGAGGAGTTCCTCAAGCAGCTCGATCCTCTCTTCGGCGCCCGGCCGCGCGACGTCACCGAGGAGAATCTGCAAGCGCGCATCCGCGGCGTGATTCTGATGTCGCTGTCGAACAAGTGGGGGGCGCTGGTGTTGACCACCGGCAACAAGAGCGAACTGGCCGTGGGCTATTGCACGCTCTACGGCGACATGGCCGGCGGGCTGGCCGTCATCAGCGACGTGCCCAAAACGCTGGTCTATCAACTGGCGCGCGTCGCCAACCGGCGGCACCCGGGCGCGATCCCCGAGAGCGTCTTCCTCAAAGCCCCTTCCGCCGAGCTCCGGCCCAATCAGAAAGACAGCGACTCGCTGCCGCCCTACGAGACGCTGGACGCCATTCTGCGGCTGTACGTCGAGGAATACCTTCCGCCCCGGCAGATCGCCGAACAGCTCAGCCTGCCGCTCGATCTGGTGCGCGACGTGGTCAACAAAGTGGATCGGAACGAATACAAGCGCCAGCAAGCCGCTCCCGGGTTGAAGGTCACAACGAAGGCCTTCGGCATGGGGCGCCGCTTTCCGATCGCACAGCGGTTCTCGCAATGAGACGGGGCTTGGCGTGCCTGCTGCTGGCCTGCCTCGCGCCGGCCCAGTCCGACCAGATCCGCCGGCCCGGTCCGCTCGCCGGAGGCGGCTTCTTGCTGCCGTCGGGCTGGACGCTGCGGCCTGCCGGGCGGCAGATCGCACTCGGTTCGCTTCCGCTGGCCGCCGCACTCTCGCCGGGCGGCAGGTTCGTCGCAGTGATGAATGGCGGGTACCTGGATCCCTCGATCCTGATGCTGGACGCGGCTACGCTCGAAGTCGTCTCCCGTGCCTCCGTCCCCGATGCCTGGCTCGGCCTGGCCTTCTCGCCCGGCGGCCGCTTTCTTTACGTCGGGGGAGGCGCCGACGCCGGTGTGCTCGAGTTCGCCGTCTCCGCCGAGGGCCGGCTCGAGTTCAAGCGCCGCTTTGCGGCCGTTCCGGACAAGGAACGGACCGAACAGGACTTCATCGGCGATGTCGCCCTCTCGCCCGACGGCCGCCTTATTTACGCCGCGCATCTGTTCCGGAACCAGATCCTGGTCATCAACCCCCAATCGGGCTGGGTGATCGAGCGGTTTCCCACGGCGCGCCGGCCGTATCGGATTCTGTTCCACCCCAATGGCAAGTCGTTCTTCGTCACCAGTTGGGCCGACGGCTCGCTCCATCACCACGACGCGGCGACCGGCAAGGAGATCTCCTTTGTGCGGCTCGGCGCGCAACCCATGGACATGGTGTTCAGTGACCGGCGCATCACGCCCGGCGCGCAGGCCCAGGGTTCCCCGCTCGTCGGACGGATCTTCGTTGCCGTAGCCAACACCAACGGCGTCGCCGTAGTAGGCCTGAGCGAGAGCAACTCGATCCAGCTTCTCGAAAATGTCAACCTCTCGTTGTGGCCGAACCAGCCGCTCGGGATGACGCCGAGCGCCCTGGCGCTGGCCGCCGGCGGCAAGCGCCTGCTCGCCGCCTGCTCGAACTACAACGCGGTCGCGGTGGTGGACCTCGGCGACAAGGGCCCGCGCGTCGAAGGCTTCCTGCCGTCGGGCTGGTACCCGACGGCGGTGAAGGAGCTCCCCGGCGGGCGTCTGCTGGTTTTGAACGGCCGGGGCGGCGCGAGCGCCGCCAACCCCGACGGCCCGAATCCGTTGCAGTCGCCGATCTTTCCAGGCCGTGGAATCCAGGCGCCCGGCTTCGTGGCCGCCATCGTGAGGGGCACGGCGAGCCTGATCGAGCCGTTCGAAGCGCACGAGCTCCGCGACTATACGCGGACCGTCTTTCGCAACTCGCCCTATAGTGACCGGAAGCTCGAGCCTCCGCCCGAGGCCGGAGCCGAGTCGCCCGTCCCGATCCGCCATGTGCTCTACATCGTCAAAGGCAGCCTGAGCTATGACGCCGTCTTCGGCGACCTCGGCCGGGGCAATGGCGAGCCGAAGCTTACCCGGTTCGGCCAGGACGTAGCGCCGAACCACCGCAAGCTCGCGCGCGAGTTTGTGCTCCTGGACAACTTTCACGCCCTCGGCGACGTCGACGCCGACGGCCTGCTGTGGTCCGTCGCCGCCCTCGCTCCGGAGTACGTCCAACGGCTATGGCCCTCCACCTACGCCGGCCGCCGCCGCGTCTACGACTACGACGGCGGCCAGAATGCCGCGGTACCGCCCGCCGGCTATCTATGGACCAACGCCC
>JBBIMZ010000568.1:2546-2833 GCA_037444135.1 Solibacteraceae bacterium | reverse complement strand
GGCGCATCCCGCTCGCTCAACTGGCCCGGATTCGCGTCGAGGACGGCTCGAGCATCATCGCCCGGCGCGAGAATCGCCGCCAGATCACGGTGCGCACCAACATTCGCGGCCGGGACCAGGGCGGCTTCGTTACGGAGGCCCAGCGGCGGCTGCGCGCGGCCATCCGCCTTCCGGAGGGCTTCCTAGCCTACCAGTACGCCGCCGGCCTCGACCAGCCAACGTCCCTGGCCCTCGACTCCTTCGGACGGCTATTCGTCTCCGAGCTGCGGGGCAAGGTCAAGGTCATC
>JBBIMZ010000568.1:0-2536 GCA_037444135.1 Solibacteraceae bacterium | reverse complement strand
AGGGCTACCGGATCGAATGGGGCGGCCAGTTCGAAAACCTCGATCGGGCCCGGAAACGGCTCGCCATCGTGATGCCGGTTACGATCGGTATCATCTTTCTATTGCTGTTCGTCACGTTCGGCTCGACCACTTACAGCGCGCTGGTGCTGATGACGGTGCCGTTTTCGCTGGTCGGCGGCGTGCTGGCCCTCCGGTTGCGGGCGGTCAATCTGAGCGTCTCGGCCGCCGTGGGCTTCATCTCGCTGTTCGGCGTCGCCGTGATGAGCGGAGTCCTGATTCTGTCGGAGATCAACTACCGCCGGCGCGTCGACCCGCTGCTCACGCCTCAGGCCGCCGCGGCCCAGGGAGCGCTGACCCAGCTCCGGCCCGTCTTGATGATGATCGTCGTCGCCTTGCTCGGCATGGTCCCGGCGGCCCGCGCCACCGGGATCGGCTCGGACATCCAGCGACCCCTGGCCACCGTGGTAGTCGGCGGTCTCTGCTCGACGCTGTTGCTTACACTGCTGGCCCTGCCGGCCCTCTATGTGATAATTGCCCGCCGCTCGCCTGCCGCCCTGCCGGAGCCCGGACCATGACGCCCCGCGCCAAGATGCTGGTGATTTTCGTCGATGAAACCGATACCGCCGGCGAGTTGCCGCTTTATGAGTTCATTGTCCGGCGCCTGGTTCAGTTGGGGGCGAAGGGCGCGACAGTCCAGATCGGGGCGATGGGCTTCGGCAGCCATCATCGCGTCCACCGGAGCCGCCTATTCGGCATCTCCGACGACCGCCCGGTCTCGATCACCGTCGTGGACACGGAGGAGAAGCTGCGCGCCCTGGTGCCGGAAATCCGGCCGCTGGTCCGGGAAGGGCTCATGATCTTGACCGATGTCGAAGTGATTCCTTAAGTCGGAACGACGCCCGCCGGCCCCTCTGTCACGGTAAGCACCGGACACGGCGCGTGCCGGACGACGCGCACCGTGGTCGTCCCGATCACCGTGCTGTCGAAAAACAGCCGGTGCCGGGCGCCGACAACCAGCAGATCGCAGCCGCTTTCGGCGGCCACTTCGAGAATTTGCCGTGCTGCCTCGCCGCGCCGCGTCAGCTCCCGGAGGTCGCACCGGAGGCGGATCTCCTCCGGTATCCAGGCGCACAGATCCCGGATGGCGTCGCGGGCGCCATCCTCTTCGACGTGCAGGACGGTCAACTGGGCCTGGAACGCCGATGCGAGGCTGACCGCAGGCTCCAGCGCGCGCCGCGCCACCGAGGAGTCGTTCACCGGACAGAGGAGGCGCCGGATGGCCGCAGGCGCCGGACGGCCCCCGCGCACGGTCACCACCGGGATCGAGCTTGCCCGGAGCACTCGCTCGGCTACCGAGCCGAGCAGCCACCGGTTGACGCCGCCGCGGCCGTGGGTGCCCATCACGATCCAGTCAGCGCCGAGAGCGGAGGCGGCCGCCAGGATCCCTTCGACCGGGAGAGCTTCGACGACGCGAACTTCGACGTCGGCCCCGGTCGGGCCGAGCGCAGTCTGGACGAACCGCTTCAGGCTTCGCTCAGCTTCGGCGAAGCTCTCGGCGAACTGGCGGCGCAGGCTTTCGATCTGGCTCTCGGTGAAATACGGCGGCGCCGGCACCGATTCGGCGTACATCGCCACCAGTCGCGCGCCGGTTCCGCGGGCGAGTACGGACGCAAATCGCAGCGCTTCGGCGGACAGTTCGCTCAAATCCACCGGGCTGAGGAGCAAGCGCGGAAGTTCTGCGGGCATCTCACCAGCGAAGATGCCGCCGCGCCCGCCAAGGTGACAGCCGCGCTGGCTGCTCGAACGAGTCACCGCGAAATCGGAGGAATTTCACCTCTATTTTCAGCGGGATCCTCTGACGATTGAACTGGCAGAGCGGACCTCGAGCATACGCTGAGGGACAGAACGGCGAGCGAGCCGCTCGATTCCGAGGAGATCATGGACAAAGATCCGATCGTGATCTGGCCGGATATTCCACTGTGGTAAGAGAGTAGCTCACCGTTGCGATCCACAGGCGCACGTCACTAGTACTCAACCCCCGAGCGGGGGATGCCAGCCACACGGCGACTTCTGGTATGATTCTTAGGGGTACTACCGCAGAGAGTACCCCTAAGAACGCCAGGTAGACGTTCCTTCCTAAATCATCCAGTCGTACTACAACGGCGTCGAATGCGGGCACTTGCCACACTGCTCTGCGTCTCTCTGCTGCTGCCGACCGTCGGTTCGGTGGAGCGCTCTCCAACATTTGAATTCTGGCCGGAGGCACGCGGGCGCGCGCCGGAGCCCGAATATCAAGCCCTGGCAATGGAGGGCAAACGGTTAGCCGGCGCGGGACGCTACCTGGAGGCCGCGGAGCGCTTCAAGCGCGGCTACGACGAGTGCGAACGGGCGGGGAAGCGTGAGGCGGCGACGCGGTTTCTGATCAACTGGGCCAACTGCCGCCTCGCAGTTCACCAATACCGCGAGGCGATGGCGGCCTACCTGGCGGCTCGGGATCGGGCGCGCGCCGCTAAAGACGAGCGGCTGGCCTCGTTGC
>JBBIMZ010000567.1:0-2834 GCA_037444135.1 Solibacteraceae bacterium | reverse complement strand
AGCGGGCCCAGCTGGCGGCGGTGCGGCCGGGATCGGCGCCGGCCCGGCGGGCCGAGCGCCTAGGAACTTTCCTATCCATTTTCTCCCTCGTTCGCCGGCCCCCGCCGGCCGATAACTTCCAGGGGTGAACAGATTCGCGGCATCCCGCTCAAGACTTTAGTTGCGGAGGTCGATTGGTATTTCAGATGACATTACGAATCTCGCTGAGTCTCTTTCTTGTCGCTCAGCTTTCCATCGGATGGGCCGCCTCTCCGGCCATCGGAGTGGCCATCACCCAAGGGAGTTTGCGCGTTGACGACTCCCGGGTGATCGGCAACGGTACGCTCTTTGAGGGCACCACGGTGGAAACCGGCGACACTGCGTCCCAGTTGCGGTTGAACGACGGCGTCGAAATGCGCCTGGCGTCCGGCTCGCGCGGGCGGATCTTTCGCGACCGCATGGTCCTGGACCGCGGCGCCGGCCAAGTGGAAAACGCCGCCCGCTTCACGATCCAGGCCAAGGGGCTGCACATCCTCGTGGAAGGCCCGAACGCGGCCGGCCGTGTCGCCGTCAAAGACGACCACCTCATTCAGGTGGCGGCGCTCCGCGGCCACTTCCGCGTGCTGACCGCCGACGGCGTGACGCTGGCGGCCCTGCCCGCCGGCAAAGCTCTCGAGTTCGACGCACAGCAGGCCGGCGCTTCGGCGCCCTGGTCCATGTCCGGTTGCGTCCTCAGTCAGGAAGGCCGCTTCCTGCTTCGGGATCAGACCACCGGCGTCACCGTCGAGTTGCGCGGCGCCGGCTTGGCCAGCTCGGTCGGACGCTCCGTGGCCGTCACCGGCGTCGTCGTCCCCTCGGCGCAGCCGGCCGAGGGCGCCAGCCAGATCATCCAGGTCAGTACCGTCAGACAACTGGAGGACCACTGCGTCAGCCTCCCGCCGGCCCCGAAACTACCGGCGCCGAAAACGGCTGCGGCCGTGATGACCGGCGCCAAAAAGGCCGTGATCGCCGGCGTCGTCGTCGCAGCCGCCGGCGCCGGGGCGGGAATCGGTTTGACGCGCGGAGGAGGCGAACCGGAAACCATCAGCCGATAATCCGCACGCTTTCGTCGAGCCTCCACCGCTTCAGGCCCCGGGTCGAGCTTCCGGGGCTCTTTTTTTCCGGCCCCGCAGCACTACAATAGCTTCGAGGTCCACACCATGTCCCAGTCGGCAACCTGCCTGCTCGCCGCGCTCACCGCTTTCGGCTCCCTCGGCCGCGCCGCCGAGTGGATCCAGCTCTTCAACGGCAAGAACCTGGACGGCTGGAGCGTCCACAGCGGCGCCGCCACTTACTCGGTTGAGAATGGCGCCATCGTCGGCACCGCCGTGCTCGGCAGCCCGAACACCTTCCTGTGCACCAACAGGGAGTACGGCGACTTCATCCTCGAGTTCGAAGTCAAGGTCGACACCGAATTGAACTCCGGCGTGCAGATCCGCTCTCAGATCGCTCCCGCGGAGATGGTCCTCAAGTTCGAGCACCAAGGCAAGACCGTCGAACGCAAGATCCCCAAAGATCGCGTTTACGGCTATCAAGTCGAGATCGCCGCCAACAGCCCCAACGCCGGCAATATCTACGACGAAGCCCGCCGGGCGGTCTTCCTCGACGACTTCTCCTCCAAGCCCGCCGCCCAGAAAGCCTTCAAGGACGGCCAGTGGAACCGCTATCGCATCGAGGCCCGCGGCGACTCGATCAAGACCTGGGTCAACGGAGTGGCCTGCGCCGATATCCGCGATTCGATGACGCCGCGCGGGATTATCGGCCTTCAGGTGCACGCCGTCCCCAAGGACAAGTTCAAGCCTTATCAGGTCCGCTGGCGCAACCTCCGCCTGAGGGAACTCCCCTGACGGGCGGGCAACCTCCAACGGCGCAGCCGGCCGGGTCAAGCCGGTTAAAGCGGGTTCGTGGGGCTTGACCGCGGGCGAATAAAAAGCGAAAATAGAGGGGCGCCATGCTCCTCCCGCTCACGCCTGCGCCCCACGGGCCCGCCCCGCGCCTGACCGGCATCGCCCGCCTGGCCGCCTCCGGCGTCCGCCTCGCCGCCAAGCAGCGGGTCGAATACCGGCAATTGCCCACGCGCCGCTATCTCACCCGCTGCCAGAGCCCGCGCGTCCCCTTCGCCTGGACGATCAACCCCTATCGCGGCTGCGAATTCGGCTGCAAATACTGCTATGCCCGCTACACCCACGAATTCCTGGAGTTGCGCGACAGCTTCGCGTTTGAAACCCGGATTTTCGCCAAGCTGTGGAACCCCGCCTCCTTCCGCGACGAACTGCGCCGCATCGACCCTTCCGACTGGATCGCGATCGGCACGGCGACCGATCCCTATCAGCCCGCCGAACGCCGCTTCCGGATCACGCGCCAGATCTGCACCGTCCTCGCCGCCGAGCGGGGGCGGCGCCTGTCGCTCACGACCAAGTCGGACCTGGTGGTGCGCGACGTCCCGTTGCTCGCCGCCATCGCCTCCTCGAACATCCTGCACGTAGCCGTCACCATCACGACGGTCGACGAAGAGCTCGCCCGGCTCCTGGAGCCCTACGCGCCGCGTCCGACTCTGCGGTTGCGAGCCGTCGCTGAACTCCGAAAGGCAGGCATTGCGGCGGGCGTCCTCTGCTCGCCGGTTTTGCCCGGCCTCAATGACAGCGAAGAGAGCCTCGACGCGGTCGCCGGCGCCGCCGCAGCCGCCGGCGCTGTCTCATTCGCCGGTAATGTGGTCTTCTTGAAGCCGTGCGCCCGGTCCGTCTTCTTCCCGTTCCTCGAAGAGAAGTTCCCCGCCCTGGTGCCCGGCTACCGCCGCCGGTTCGAGTCCTCCGATT
>JBBIMZ010000566.1:0-2853 GCA_037444135.1 Solibacteraceae bacterium | reverse complement strand
TTCCGTAAGCCGACTTCAACCTTCTGAAGATCCCTGACAAGGATCAGGCCATGGCCAAGATTCGCGATCTGACGCTCCTGTCGGACATCTTTCCCACGGGTTACCACGGCGCCGTCACGGCCGGTGTCGGGCCGGGTTCGATCGTTTACGTGGCCGGCGCCGGTCCGGTCGGCCTGGCCTGCGCCGCCGCCTGCCAGCTGCTCGGGGCTGCCTGCGTGATGGTCGGCGACATGATTCCCGAGCGGCTCGCCCAGGCGCGGAGTTTCGGCTGCGAGACGGTCGATCTGAGGCAAGACGCCCCGCTCCAAGACCAGATCGCCGCCATCGTCGGCGTCCCCGAAGTCGACTGCGCCGTCGACTGTGTGGGTTTTGAAGCCCGCGGCCACGGCCGGGAAGCCGGCGTCGAGCGTCCGGCCACCGTGCTCAATGCGCTGATGAGCATCACGCGCGCCGGCGGGGGCATCGGGATTCCCGGTCTCTACGTCACCGGCGATCCGGGCGCCGTAGACGACAACGCCAAAGTCGGCACGCTGGGCATCCGCATCGGCCTGGGCTGGGCCAAATCGCATTCCTTCCACACCGGCCAGTGCCCGGTGATGAAGTACCACCGCCAATTGATGCAGGCGATTCTCTACGACCGCGTTCAGATCGCCAAGGCGGTGAATGTCACCGTCATTTCGCTCGACGAGGCGCCGGACGGCTACCGCGACTTTGACCGCGGAGCGGCCAAGAAATTCGTCATCGATCCTCACGGCATGCTGGCCGCTGGCTGAGAGGACTAGCGCCATGAGACGCCTTGCCGCCGGTGCGTTGTTTGCCGTCCTGCTGTCGATCGCCTGGAAGTCGCCGGCTCAGCGGCCGGCCGCGAGCGGGCAGGGGCGCTGGAAGTTCCGGGTGCTCTACACCGCTTCGCACCTTCCGCCCGAGGCTCAGAAGGTCTTGAAAGCTGCGCACGGCGGCTTCGCCGTCGACCGGCGCCCGGGACGGGGCGAGACTTACTTCGCGCTTCCGGGCGCCGGAATCGTCCAAATCTCCCCCGATCTGAAATCTCCGCGGCTGCTCGACACGCCGCCGGAAGTCCGCGACACCAACCTGCACAACACGACGATCTGGTACGCGCCCGATGGAGGCGCGTACCTGAGTTTCCCCGCCAACCAGGCCGGCCGCGTCTACACGACGACGCTCGACGGGCGCCTGGCGAACACGCTCGGGCCGCCGGAGCCGGGTACGGACCTGGGTCATCCGGCGGCCAGCGACTACTTCGCCGGCGGCGGCAACTTCGTGCCGACCGACGTCGAGCAGCTCGACGGCCTGCTGTACGTGACCACCGGCTACTCGAATCTGGATTTCGTCCTGACCGCCCGCATCCTCGGCTTCGGCCCGCTGCGGACGGCCTGGCACGACCTCGCCTTCGGCGGCCGGGGCGCCGGAGCGGGTCAGTTCGGCACCGGTCACGGCATCGCCGTGCCGCCCGGCCTGAAGCGAATCGACGTGGCCGACCGGCCGAACTCGGAGATCGACCGCTTCACGCGTTACGGCCAGTATCTGGGAACGTGGCGGATGCCGCTCGGCTCGTTCCCCTGCGACGTCGACTATCTCGGCCGCTACGCGCTCGTCGGCGCGCTGCACGGGCCGGACCGCAGCAAGGGCGCGCCGATCTATCTGTTCGAGAACGAGCGGCTGGTGTCGACCATCATGCCGAAGGAGGAGCTGGGCCTGGAGAAGTTCCAGCACGTCCACAACGCCGTCCTTCTGGAGCGCGGCGGCAAGCTCTACATCATCGCCCAGGCCTGGAATCCCGGCGATTTCGCCATCCTCGAACAGACCGGCGAGTAGACGCCCGTTCGCCGTTCGCACCGCCCGCACGCCCGTTGCGCCGCTAAAAGGCGCCGCTCGCTGTTTCTTCCAGTGGAAAAGGAGGTCTTTTTGTATGATTGAGGAAGATCAGAGATGGGCGTCAACATCGGGCTGGATATCGGTGCGATCAGCTTGAAGCTGGCGGCGCTGGGCGATCCGGCCGACCGCCCGCTGCTGGCCGCGCTCTGCCGGGACCAACCCCAGTTCCGCCTGCTCGACTGGCGGCGACGGGACGGCGTCCTCTGCCCGCTGGTGCTCTCGGCGTACCGGCGGATCTCGGGAAGTCCTATCCAATCGGCCTACGATCTGCTTCAGGAGTTCTACGAATCGATCCCGGAGCGCCGCATCGAGGGGATTCGCGTGACGGGTTCGGGCAGCCGCACGATCGCCAAGATTCTCGGCATCTACTTCGAGAACGAGTTCAAGGCCGTCGCGCACATGATGGCGGCCTTCCATCCCGACGTGCGGACCGTCTTCGAAATCGGCGGCGAGAGTTCCAAGTACATCCGGCTGGAGCCGGATCCGGGCGGCGGCCCGGCGCGGATCGCCGACTACGACCGCAGCGGCGAGTGTGCGGCCGGCACGGGCTCGTTTCTCGACCAGCAGGCCCTGCGCATGGGCTTTTCGGTCGAGGAGATCGGCGATGTCGTCCGGACGGCGAAGGCGGCCGCCCATATCGCCGGGCGTTGTTCGGTGTTCGCCAAGTCCGACATGATCCATGCCCAGCAGAAGGGCTATACGCCGGCCGAGATCCTCCGCGGGCTTTGCGACGCCGTGGCGCGGAACTTCAAGAGCGCCATCGTCAAGGGGCGGCCCGTGACTCCGCCTGTGGCCTTCATCGGCGCGGTGTCGCAGAATCGCGGAGTCGTCGCTGCCCTGCGGGAGGCGTTCGGGCTCGGCGAGGAGGAGCTGCTGGTTCCCGGCACCTACGCCTGGTGCGGGGCCATCGGCGCGGCCATGCTCGAGGCGGCCGAGCTGTGCAAGCGCACCTTCCGC
>JBBIMZ010000565.1:0-2854 GCA_037444135.1 Solibacteraceae bacterium | reverse complement strand
AGGCCGAACACCCAAAGCTCTGCTGCGAGCCTTCTCGACATGGCGCCGATTCTAACGCCTGCGCCGCGGCGGGCGCCAATCGAAGACCCGGAAAGTCCGGGGGCTCAGTAGAAAAACAGCACGTCGGGCCGGATGCCGCCGTTGGCTTCGGTGCAGACGCCGCAGCGGATCCGGTAGCCCGGGGCGATCTCGCCCACCACGGCCGGGATCGTCGCCGGGTGGTCGGGCGCATGGTAGGAGGAAATCGCCAGGCGCGGGTGAAAGCGGGTTAGCGTCTGCCGTGCGCCGCGCAGAGCGTTCGGCTCGGCGCCTTCGATGTCCATCTTGATGAAATCGACGCGCTCCAGGCCGAGTTCAGCCACCAGCTTGTCGATCGTGGTAAGGGGGACCTGCTGCACCTGCTGGAACTTGGGATCCGCGTGCAGGAAACTGGCGGCGGCCGTATTGGCGGGATCGACGTACAGCGTGAGCTGGTCGTCTTTATCCCACACCCCTTTCGGGTAGACGATCACTCGCCCCGCGGAGATTTCCGCTGCGAGGTTGCGCCGGAGGCACACCAAGGTCGCCGGAGCGGGCTCGATGGCGACGACCAACCCGGCGCCGGCCTCGAGCGCGTGCCGCGCGTAGACTCCCACGTTGGCGCCGCAGTCGAGAACGACATCGCCCTCTCGCACGGCAACTCCCGGAGCGCTGTAGATGTCTGTCTCCTGCTCAGCCAGGTGGAAAGGCAGAAAGTAGTCGTTCCCGCGGGTGATCCAGAACCGGCCCTTGGGCGTTTGCCAAAGGACGAAACCGGCCGGATCCTCCTCCAGGCGCCGGCTGGCGCTCAAAATCCGGTCTTTGGTCTGGGGCAGCAGGCGGTGGTGGGTCGCGCTGCGGAGCGCGTGGCTCAGCGGGCAATGCGGACTCCTTCCGGCGGCGACGATCCAGGCCAGGCGCAGCGCCTCGCGGTTGACGTAGGCGACGCCGAAGACCACCGCGGCCGCCGCCACAAAGAGTGTCTTCCGGGCGTGACTCACAAAGCGACTATAGCATCTCGCGCCCGGCGTCGCTCACGCGTCGCGCCAGGCCTTGAGGCGCTCGAGCAGGGTCTCGGCCAACTCCAGCCGGCGGCGCAGATGCTCCTTGAACTCGCCGCGGTGGGTGTGGTGGATTTCGACCGGAAGGCGCCGGCACTCGCCTTCGACGAGTTCAATCAGCAGCTGGACCTGTTCGCCAGTCAAGCTCGCCTGGAGGGCGGCTCCCGGATTCATCGTACACCTCCTTCCAGGGGTTCCCGATGCCAATTTAGCACTGCCCGCGGCCGACAACACGGCCGCCATGCCGGACTGTTGCTATAATCCGAGAGAGTTCCCAGATGAGCCAAGACAGGCGGGGGTCGGCTGAGCCCACGGGAAAAAAGAGGGTGCTGCTGTTGACGCCGCGGGGTTTTTGCGCCGGCGTAGTGCGCGCCATCGACGTCGTCAAGATCGCCTTGGATCTTTATGGACCGCCGATTTACGTCCGCAAGGAAATCGTGCACAACCGCCACGTCGTCGACGAGTTGCGGCGGGCGGGGGCGGTCTTCGTGGAAGAACTGGATGAGGTTCCCGCCGGCCGGCGCGTAATTTTCAGCGCGCACGGGGTTTCACCGGCTGTTCGCCGGGAAGCTCGCGCCCGCCGGCTCGAAGTCATCGACGCCACGTGCCCGCTCGTCACCAAAGTTCACCTTGAGGCCGTGAAGTTCGCCCGGCAGGGATACACGATCCTCCTCGTGGGGCACCGCGACCACGACGAGGTGATCGGGACCATGGGCGAGGCGCCGCAATCGACGATTGTGATTTCTTCGGAAGAGGAAGCGGACTCGGTCGAGATCCCGGATCCATCGCGGGTCGTCTATCTCACGCAGACGACGTTGAGTTTGGACGAGACACGGGGCATCGTGGCCCGGCTGCGGCGGCGCTTTCCCGCGCTGCAGGGGCCCCCGGCGCAGGACATCTGCTACGCCACGGAGAACCGGCAAACGGCGGTCAAAGCCGTGGTTCCGCTCTGCCAGCTCCTGCTGGTCGTGGGCTCGCAAAACAGCTCCAACTCCCGGCGGCTGGTCGAGGTTTGCCGGGGCCAAGGCGTCGCCGCCCACCTGGTGGACGACGAGTCCCAAGTGGACCCGGCCTGGTTGGACGGCGTGGAGACCGTGGCCGTCACCGCCGGCGCCTCGGCGCCCGAGATTCTCGTCGAGCGCCTGGTGGCTTCTCTGGCCCGATTCGGCTATGCTCAGGTCGAAGAAGTCGTTCTCAAGGACGAGGACGTGCGCTTCGCCCTGCCGGCCGAGCTGGCCGCCACCGCTCACACACTCACAACCATTGCGACGACATGACTTCGGATCTTCAGGTAGCTGATGCGCTCACTCTCGCTGCGTCGCAGGCAAGCCGCCGCGCGACCGAAGCCCTCCTGGCCAGGCGCCATGAGCAGGGCTACTGGTGGGGGGATTTGACGGCCGACACCACTCTCGAGTCGGACTTCATTCTCCTGGAGCTCTGGCTCCATCCGCCCGAGAACGGCGTCTGGAACCCGCCGACGCGCCCCTGGGTCGACAAGGCGGTACGGTCCATCCTGGCGCGGCAGCTTCCCGACGGGGGCTTCAACATCTATCCGGAAGGTCCGGCCGACGTCAGCGCCTCGGTGAAGGCTTATTTTGCGCTGAAGGCGGCCGGCGTCGGCGCCGACCATCCGGCCTTGCGAAAATCACGAGAGCGGATCCTCGAGCTTGCTGCGATTCAGGCCCCCAACAGCTATCTGAACATCAACCACAGTCTGTTTGGGCTGTACCCCAAGGAGCACTCCCCGTCGGTTCCGCCGGAGATGCTGCAGCTGC
>JBBIMZ010000564.1:0-2854 GCA_037444135.1 Solibacteraceae bacterium | reverse complement strand
CAGAAACCATTTCTGATGGAGGAAGCCTTCCTGCTTGAGCGCGGCGGCCTTGCGTGCGGCGGCTTCCGGCTCCACGCTGAAGCCGAGGCAGCTCCCGTAGGCCTGCACAGCCGCGCGGGAAGGCCCTCCCAGGAGCCGGTACACCGGAACGCCGTAGTAACGGCCCCGCAGGTCCCAGAGCGCGTTGTCCACCGCGCTGATCGCCATCATGAAGTGGCCTCGGCGGGCGTGGCGGTTCAGCCGGAACATCTGGTCCCACAAGGTGTCGCCGGCGAGCGGATCCTTTCCCAACAGGAACGGGTGCAACTGGCGCGCGACCACGATGGCGGCTTCGGGATCGACCGGCCCGTAGACGCCTTCCGGGCCGGCATCGGTCCTGATCTTGAGGTACAGGGCGCCGGCGGGCGCCATCTCCTTGACCGGCTGCGGCGCGTCACGATACGGTTTCGGGCGGTGCTCTTCGTAGATGTGCAGAGGCTGGACCTGGTGCTGGCGGTCGACGCCGCGCCAGACTTCGCGGCGCCCCTCCAGGCGCCACAGTTCGACGGCCCGGATCTTGAGCTTTCCGGGCGGCTCCTTCTGCGGCCAGGCGGGACGAGCCGCCGCTGCTCCGGCCAAGGAAAGAAAGCTGCGCCGCTGCATGTCGACGGATTGTATCAACTGCGCCGCCGCACGGTGATGGCGGCCCAGCCGTCGCGAGCCGTTTCTTCGAGGATCTCGAAAGAGGCCGCCACCGCCGCTTCACGCACCGGTGCCATGGCTGACGGCTCGAAACCGCTCAACACGGCCAGTCCGCACGGGCGGAGCAGGCGCGGCAGCTCGCCCGCTAGTGCGATGGCGGCGTCGGGGCTGATGTTGGCGGCGGCGAAGTCGGCCACGCCGCCGACGAGGCAATCCCAGGAGCCGACCAGCAGCACCGCGGAAACGCCGGCGCGGGCCAGATTTTCGGCCGCCGCGGCGGCCGCCTGAGGATCGGTGTCGCATGCGATGATGCGGCCCGCCCCAAGGAGCGCCGCGGCATGAGAGAGAATGCCCGAACCGGCGCCGAGATCGAGGAAGGTCTGGCCGGACCGGAGATGCTTCTCCATCGCCTCCAGGCACATCTGTGTCGTCGGGTGATAGCCCGTGCCGAGCGCCACGCCGGGATGAATTTCCAGGCGCATGCGACCCGGCGGCGTCGGATCGTCCCGCCAGTCGGGCACGATAAAGAAGCGCTCGCCGGCCAGCACCGGCTCGAAGGACTCCATGGTCAAGCGCGCCCAGTTGACCTCCTCGACGGGCTCCCAGCGCGGCCGGAACGCCGCGAACGGCTCAGGAGGGAACGGATCGGGGAAGAAGGCCTCGATCAGGAACCGGTCCGGCGGGCGCTCATGCTCGATGACGCCGCGAGTGCCGCGCTCCCAGAGCTCGGCGAGCAGAAAATCTTTCTCTGCGGCGGCGCACTCGAGCAACAGGGCGTGCATTCAGCCTTGCACCTGCCTTTCCTTGCCGGCCCAGAGCTTTTCCTTGAGCTCTCTCTTGCGGATCTTGCCGGTGCCGCTCTTCGGAAGCGGCTCGTCGAGGAATTCGATCCGCCTAGGCAGCTTGAAGCGCGCCAGGCGCGAACCGAGATATTGGAGCAACTCCTCGGACTTCAGCGTGGAGCCGGGCCTGAGCACGACGTAGGCCGCGGCCGTCTCCCCCCAGGTCTCGTCCGGCGCCGCCACCACCGCGCATTCAAGCACCGCCGGATGCGAGGCGATGGCGCTTTCGATCTCGAGCGAAGAGATGTTCTCCCCGCCGCTGATGATGATCTCCTTCTTGCGGTCGACGATCTGGATGTAGCCCTCGCGGTCCCAGACGGCCATGTCGCCCGTGTGGAACCAGCCGCCCGCCATCGCCTCGGCCGTCTGAACGGGATCGTTATAGTAGCCCTCCATGACATGGTCGCCCCGGGTGACGATCTCGCCGATCGTCTTGCCGTCCCGCGGCACGTCGTTCATCGCCGCGTCGACGACGCGCACTTCGTTGCCGATGACCGCAAAACCGGTCATCGCCTGGCGGCGGTAGCGCTCCTCGTCGGTGGCCGGCATCACGCCGGCTTTGGGAATGGCCGCCGCCAGCACCGGGCAGGTCTCGGTCAGCCCGTAGCCGGAAAAGCACCGGCAGCCGAACGCCTTCTCGACCTTCTCGATCAGGGCCGGCGTCGAGGCGGCGCCGCCGATAAAGACGCGGCGCAGGCTGCTGACATCGTGCCTGGCGAGCTCGGGCGAATTGACCAGGGCGTTGGCCATGGTGGGCACCAGATACATGTCGGTACCGCGGTGGCGCTCGATCAGGCGGAAAACGCCGGCCGGATCGAAGCGCCGCACCATCACCTGCTTGATGCCGAGATAGGTGAGCGCCTGAGGGCCGCCCCAGCCGTTGGCGTGGAAGAAGGGGATGGTGTGCAGATAGACCATCGACTCGATGCCGACGTAGAGCGTCATCACGGCCAGCGCGTGCAGATAGAGCGTGCGGTGGCTCAACATCACGCCTTTCGGCTCACCGGTGCTCCCGCTGGTGTAGAACAGCTCAGCCACGGAGTTCTCGTCGATGGCGTAGATGTCGGCGCGCTCGGGCCGGCCGGCGTCGATGAGCTCCTCGTAGGCGCACGAGGCGGGGCCGGATTTCTCGCCGATCGAGACGAAGGCTTCGAGGGCGGGGCAGGCGCGGCGAAGCTGCTCGGCGACAGGGGAGAAGTCGTTCTCGTAGATGAGCAGGCGCGCTCCGGAGTGATTCAAAATGGCCGCGAGTTCGGCCGGCGTCAGCCGCACGTTCAGCCGAACCAGGACGGCGCCGGAGTCGTCGACGCTGTCGGCGAAGGAGTGCCCGA
>JBBIMZ010000563.1:0-2861 GCA_037444135.1 Solibacteraceae bacterium | reverse complement strand
CTTCAGCATAAATGCCGTAGTCGGGAGTTTGGGCTTCTTTTTGCTGTTCTTCTGCATACCACTCTCAGGATGGCGCCGTTTTTTTTGACACAGGCTAACTATGTAATCGGCACCAGAGTCGGAGAACCGCGCGAATGCTCGGTAGGTAATTTGATCTTAGCCCGTCAGGCGGCGGTAATGCAACTGCGGCGGCGCCGCGTGCGCCGCGCGGCGCCGGCAAGAGCCAGGAGCCCGAGTCAGGCCTTCATCAGGTAGACCATCGAGTCGTAGAAGACCGCGCTTCCCCCGACCACATCGCTGAGCGGGGAGCGCAGATGCGGGTCGACGTACATGGCGGCGTTGGCGTGGACGCCTGCGGCGCGCCGGGGATCGGCCGGGATGACTTCGCCGTCGATGATCTGGTCGGAGGCGCCGTAGGCCCAGTGGCCCCAGCCGAGCTCGAAGCTGATGACGCCCGGCCGGATATGGTAGCTGGTCCGGACGCGCCCGACCAGGGGCTTGTAGAGATTCGGACCGTAGTTCCAGGCCCCTTGCTGATTCGACGCCGAGATGACCCAGACCCGGTCGTTGTTGGCCAAGCCCAGGCGGTTGGCGTCCAGCCGGTTGATCTCGATCACGTTTTCCGGCTGGATCCGGGTCAGCCAGTAGTTGGAGATGGTCCGGCTCTTGGTGGCGAGAATACTCCGGTTGGTGATCATGCGCAGCGGCGCGCCCATGTGCTCGAGCGGGCGGCCCAGCGCATCCGCCACGGGCACGTAGGCCGCCGTGCCTTTCAGGTAGGCGCCGGTCATCGAATTGCGGGTGGTGGCCGCCTTCTCGTGGTACAGGTTCACGAGCTTGCCGTACTTGGCTTTGGTCTGTTCGCCGCTCCAGGCTTCGGCGTAGCTCCACCACCGCCCGCCGCGGTTGAGCACGTAGATCACCTTGCGCCACCAGGCGTCGCCGACGGCGCGCGCCCAGCGCTCGGGGTCGAATATCGAGCGCGGCAGGTGGCGGCGCGCCTTCAGGAAGATCTCGACCTCCTCGTCGCCGGCGTCCGGGCAGACGTCGGCGCCGCTGCTCGAATCGCCGAAGGCGATGTTCGCCACCATGCGCAGATAGTAGTCCTCCGGGCGCGTCAGGTCGCCGTTGCCGAAGCCGCGCGGCCCGAAGCCCGGCATCTGTAACCGTTCGGCGATGGCCAGGAAGACAGCCTCCATCGAGACCGGCATCTCCTCGCCGTAGATACGCACCGTCTCGTTCGGCGAGGCCACGGCCGGCTGCCGCACCGGCGAGACCCGGTGCACGATCGACGGATGCGTCCGGTGAAACTCCCACCGCTCCAGGTAGGTCAGCTCCCGGAAGATGTAATCGGCGTATAGTGAAGTCTCGCCAATGGTGATGTCGCTCGTGACAAACAGCGGGATCTTGTCGGGATCGCGCAGAATCGGAATGAGGCTGTGCCCGGCCGGCAGCGCGTAGACCGGCGTGCCCATGTACAGGAACAGCGCCTTGATCGGGTAGGGGTAGGCGTCGCCGGCCGACGGGATCACCTCTTGATAGACGTCGCTTGCCAGCGGATACCAGGGCCGTTTGGCGGGGTAGCCCGAAAAGATGGTGCTCTTCTCGTAGCTGGCGCCGCCGCGAATGATGTCGATGCCGAACGGAGTGATGGGCGCCGGATGGTCGCCGAGTTGGAACGGCCGGCCGGCGCCGCCGGTTTCGCCATAGGCCCCGCCGCCGTAGACCAGGCCGCCTTTCCAGTCCAGATTGCCGATGAGCGTGTTCAGCGCTCCCATCGTGGCGAGCACGTTGTAGAAGCCGTTGGTGTGCTGCGACACGCCGCGGTGAATCTCCACGACCGCGCGCTTGCCGTGCGAGGTGAATTCGCTCGCCAGGGTTGTGATGTCGTCGACGGTGACCTCGGCGATCGCGGCCCACTCGGCCAGGCTCCGGGATTGCGCTTCCTCGAGCAGGATCTGGAGGCCTGACTTGACGCGGATCCCGTTGAGCGTCGTGTCGACGAACAGGTCGCCTTCCACAGCATTGGCCGCGTCGTCGGACTTGAAGGCGACCGGCTTGCCGTCCCGCAAGCACACGAACGTGTCGGCGTCGCCCTCCAGGCCCGCCTCGGCCGCCCGGAGGAACCCGGCCGTCGTCCCGTCGCTGCGCAGCTTCACCAGCCAGGCGCCGTTGGACCAGGTGGGCTCGCCGTCGGCGGCCGCGGCCGCTTTGTTGCAATTCTCCAGGTAGCGCTTGTCGTAGCGATGGTTCTCCAGGATCCAGCGGATCATTCCCATCGCCATCGCCGCGTCTTCGCCGGGCTTGATGGCCACCCACTTCCAGGCTTTGGCCGCAATCTTGGAATAGCGCGGGTCGATGACCGCGATCCGGAGCCGGCCGCTGGCGAGGCCGCGCGTGATCTTCGGAATCTTCAGCGGGGGCCCGTAGTTGGCTTCGAGCACGTTGGCGCCCCAGTAGATGATGAACTCGGCGTTGGCCGTGTCGGCCATCCAGTAGGCCTTCGCCCCGCCGGTGAACTTGCCGCCGCTCGGCTGCTCGGACATCGACTTGCCGGCAAAGTAGATCGAGCCCTGGCAAACCGTCGTGTGGCCGTGCGCGTTGTTCGAGCCGAAGCTGGAGCGCACGAAGCGCAGGAAGAAATCCTGCCGGCCGGCCTTGAGCCGCCCCCAGTTGAAGACGAACTGGTTGTTCTTGGGCCCGAAATCGGGATGGTCGGGATCGATGAGCTTGTCGAGGTGATCCTTGTACTTGGCCTTGAATTCGGCCACTGTCATTTTGTGGTCCTGGATGAGCGCCACATCGGCCGCCATGTCCCGGAACAGCTTCGGGTCGCGCAGCGCGTAGAGGTCTTTAAGACC
>JBBIMZ010000562.1:0-2869 GCA_037444135.1 Solibacteraceae bacterium | reverse complement strand
CCCCCCGGAATACCTCTCCCCGGAGCTCGTCGCATTCGTGGCGCGGCGTTTGCCGCCTCACTCCGGTCGCGGAAAGCTCACTCGCAGCAAGACGGCGCCGTCCCGCTCCGACTGAACTTCGATCCTCCCGCCGTGTGTTTCCGTGATCCGCCGGGCGCTCGCCAGCGCGAGGCCGGAACCGGCGGGCAGATGCGGACTGAACGGTTGAAACATCGCCTGGAGCTCTTCGAGGGAGCGGCCCGCGACCGGCGCCCGGATCTCCACGTGGATGTCCCGCGGGGTCATCAACGTGCGCACTTCCACACGCGGCTCCGGCCGGGAGAGGTTGCGGAACACGAGCAGAAGGTTCTTCAACAGGTGGCGGCCCTGGTCGACGTCGATGCGGATAATGGCCGGCGCCGCGACCAGCCGCGCCTCGATCCAGGCCTGCGGTCCTCGGCCCGCTTCGGCGGCCAGCTCCGTCACGAGTTCATTCAAATCGACAAGCCGCGGAGACGGCATGGCGATCTGGAAAAAATGGACGGCGTCGGAAAGGATCCAATCGGTCTGCTCGACGCACTCCCGGAGCCTCTGGAGTTGCCGGACCACGTTCGACTCGGCCTTGCCGAGGACCGTCAGCAGGTAATAGGCCAGCGACTCGATCGCGCTCAGCGGCTGGCGCAGCTCATGGACGAGATGGCGCACCACGGCGCCGGCGTCGTATTCGTCAACTTGCGAAGCTCTTCCGGAACCGGGCGCGGCGGCTGAACCGGTGCTTTCCATCATCCTGAGGGCCGACCGCGTACGATTATACTCTCCTATACTCTCCCGCTCCCGGGTCAGGGCTCACCGGGAAAGTGTTTCTCCCGATGGACTACGCTGTGGTCCTCGACCGCCTCAAGGTGGGTGATGATCTCGGCCGGTGCGCCCAGCAGGCCGCGCAGGCTCTGCTCGATCTCCGTCGCCAGCCGGTGCGCTTCGCCCAGCTCGGTTTCATAGGGAAAGAGCAGGTGCACGTGCACGATCAGGCGGTAGCCTGTGTGCCGGATCCGGACGCCGTGAAAACAGACTTTCCGGGCATCGCAGAGCGCATCGAGCCGCTCCTCCACCTCGCGCAGCAACTTCGGATCGGCGTAATCCATCAGACCGCTCACCGAGCGCCACACCAGACGGCTGCCTGACCACAGGATATTGAGCGCCACCGCGAAGGCGCACAGCGGATCGAACGGCCTCCAACCGGTGGCCATCACCAGGCCGAGCCCCGCGACGACGCCGAAGCTGGTCCAGCTGTCGGTAAGTACATGCTTGCCGTTGGCCTCCAGGATCAGCGAGTGATGCCGCCGGCCTACACGCGTCAAATACCAGCCCAAGACCGCGTTGACCGCCGCCGCCGCGACCACCAGCAGAGTGCCGGCCCCCAGATTCTCCAGAGCGAGGCCGGCAAGCCATTTGCTGGCCGCCGCCGTAATGATGCCGCCGGCGGCGAGAATGATCAGCGCTCCTTCGAAACCGGCCGAGAAGAAAACGACGCGCTCGTAGCCGAACGGGAACTTGTGATTGGCCGGCTTGGCGCTCAGCCAGAGGCTGAAAGCGGCGAAGCCCACACCGGCCATGTGAATCACGGATTCGGCCGCGTCGGAGAGAATCGCCGCCGAGCCCGTAAGCCAGTACGCGCTGAGTTTGCCGGCGAGCATCAACGCTCCGACGGCGAGCGAGAGCCGCATCGCCAGCCGGATCTGGCCGGCCGGTTCGGCCGAGGTTTGGGAGGCCGCCTCCACGGTTGTCATTTTAGATCCGCCTGAAGAACCGGACCGGCGGCGCTTACGGCGCCGCGACGGCCGGCTGGACGGCCTCGAGTTTCCGGCTCAGAGGCGCCAGCGGGGAAGGAGACGGGTCCAGCGCGGCGGCTTCTCGCAAGTACGCCGGCACCGCAGGACCGGATTGCGGCAGCGGCAGGCGCTTCCCCCGATGGACCGCGTAGGGCCGGCCCCCCTCCAGGAGAAGACAGGCCCGTCTGGACCCGTAGGCCTTCGACAAGCCGACGTCGATCAGGACCACTCGGCCGTCAAAGCGAGGCAGAATTGCGCCCGGCGTCGGCGTGTGGCCGATCACGATGCGGCCGGCCTGGTGGAATTTCAGAATGGATTCGACGTGCGGCGCCAGGGCCCCCTCGTCCCCCTGAGCGAGGCCCCGATACCACAGCGGACCTTCCTCGTCGGTCGTCAGACCGCGCGCAAGCTTGCGAAAGTCGTCAAGTTCCGCGCGGATGGCGTCGTTGATCTGGCGCAGGGACAGGCCGGCGTATTTCGGCGAGATGCCGCCGTGCACGAACAGCGTCCCGTCGATCCGGATTGCGGCGTTATGGTTCCGAATCCACTTGCCGTACTTGCCCTTGGGCCCGAACGCCAGCCGGTGCTCGAAATAGCCCAACGGGTGCTGCTCGTCCCACTTCCGGCGGTAGACCCCGTCGAAAGCCGGCAACCCTTCCGGCGGCGGATTTCGCTTGAGTTCGGCTGCGTGCTGTTCGAAGAAGGCGTCGCGGACCTGGTCGGAGCGGTCCGTGCGGAAGGCGGCGATCTCCTCCGGCGTCGTGTACCGCAGATCGCCGTACACGTTCATCGCTTCATGGTTGCCGATCAACGCATGAACCCGGCCGCCGGCCTTGCGGGCCTGGCCTTCCAGGCGCATGAGAAGATCCAGGATTTCGCACGTGTCCGGTCCCCGGTCGGGAACATCGCCGAGCTGAACGAGGTGCGCCCGGCCCCCGCTCCAGCGGTCGCGGGCATCGATGACGCCGGCGTCGCGGAGCACCGCCCTGAACTGACCCAGGTCGCCGTGCACGTCCCCGACGGCGCCCACGCGCTCGCCGCCGGTCCAGCCGTCCTCAGGC
>JBBIMZ010000561.1:0-2870 GCA_037444135.1 Solibacteraceae bacterium | reverse complement strand
ACTACATGGGGATGTTCGACGCGCAGACGCTGGGGACGAACCTGCTGTTTCTACACCGGGGCGTGCTGCCGCCCAAAGGCGGCATCGGCCACCATTTTCACAACGAGATGGAGGAGATGTTCGTGATCTTCGACGGCGAGGCCGAATTCACGATCGACGGGCGCACGGCGCGCTTGGCCGGTCCGGCGGGCGCCCCCTGCCCGATGCGTCACCCCCACGCCATCTACAACCCCACCGACAAGCCGGTCGAATGGATGAATATCGCCGTCAGCATGGTCAAAGGCAAGTACGACGCCTTCGATCTGGGCGATGACCGCGTCGGGGCGCCGCTCGACAAGATTCCTGTGTTCATGACGATGCGTCTGGACCGGTCGCTGCTCCAGCCGGTGGAACGCATGAACGGAGGCAAGGGAACCGCGCGCTACCGCCGCGTGCTGGCCTCGGAAGTGTTCGTCACCAACTGGTCCTACATCGATCACATCCTGCTGCCGCCCGGCGCTTCGATCGGCCCGCACCTGCACCGCGGCGTCGAGGAGTTCTACTACGTCGTCGACGGGGAAGGGCTGGCGCGGGTGAACCAGGAATCGGCGAGCATCCGCAAGGACGACGCGGTGCCGGTGCGGCTGGCCGAAGTGCACTCGTTCGAGAATACCGGAAGCGGTGAGCTGGAGTTCATGGTGGTGGGCATCGCCGCGCGCAAGGGAGCGCTGGACACGACCGACGTCAAGTGAGCCGCGCTACTGGCGCAGCAGGTCGAGGATTTCCATCGCCAGCTCGCCCACCGGCGCGCCCTCCAGGTTCGACATGACGGCGACGACGCGCGTGTGCCGCCGCTCCATCAACAGCATTGTCGCCACGCCCTGCTGGCCCCCGCCGTGAAGCACGTGCTCGATTCCCTTGACTTCCAGCAGGTTCCACCCCAGTCCGTAGTTAATCCGGCTGCCGTCCTTGAGCCGCTGGCGCGTGAACATCGCCTCGATCGTGGCGGGCCTCAGCAGCCTGCCGTCGCGAACGGCCAGCGCGAAGCGCACCAGATCGGCGGCGGTCGAACTCAACCCGCCGCCGGGGATTTTGTTGCTCGTGTCGGCGAGGTCGCAGTTTTCGAGGCGGCCGGCCTTCGAGATCCGGTAGCCTCGCGCCCGGTGGGGGATGATGGCGTGGACGCTGTCAGCCTGGATCCGCTCCATGCCCGCCGGCTGGAAGATATTCTCCCGGAGATAGTCCAGGAAACGCATGCCGGAGGCTTTCTCGACGACGGCGCCCAGCAGCACATAACCGTAGGTCGTGTAGGAGAATTTCGTGCCCGGTTCGGCCACCAGAGGATCATCCTGAAAGATGGCGAGCGGCGACAGCAGGTCCTCGTAATGCCGCGTGCTGTTGATCTCTTCGAGGCTCTTGTAGTGGCGGATGCCTCCCAGGTGCCCGAGCAGCTGCCGCGGCGTGATCGGCCAGGGCTTTTGCGGGAAGTCCGGCACGTAGGTCTGCACGGGCGCGTCCAGGTCCAAGCGCCCGCGCTCGGCCAGTTGGAGGACGGCGACCGCGGTAATCGGTTTGGAGATCGAGCCGAGCCGGTAGACGGTTTCCGGCGTCGCCGGCACGGAATTCTCCACGTCGGCCAGACCGTAGCCGCGGCTCCACACCTGTCCGGCTTCCGTGGCTACGGCGACTGTCAGCCCTGGGATCCGGGCGCGTTCCATGGCGCGGAGCACCCGGCGGTCGATTTCCTCCTCGCGGACGGACGGGCGGTTTGGGGCTTGCCCGCACGCGACCAGTGGGGCGGCCGCCAGCAGCAGCATCACCGCCGCCAGACCGCTTCGAAACGCAGGCTTCATCGTGGCCCAGGGCCCCAACGCTCGACTTTCATTGTGCACGAATCCTTCAACGCCGCGATCGCAGCAGCTCGGCGGCCCGCCTGACCACCGGATCCCGCCGGATCTCGACTTCGTCCCCCCGGGCCACGCCGAAAGCCTGGTTGTAGATCTCCTGCTTCAACCGGCTGTGAATCCACTCCCGGTCGGCGGACCATTCGCTCACGCTCGGCTGGATGCTGCGCTGGGCCAGGTAGGCCTGAAACTCGTCCAGCAACTGCGGCGAAACTTCGAAATCCGCCGGAAGCGGCCGCTGCTTGCGGAGCACTTCCGTGGCGAAGGAGGTGAACGAACCGGTCGCTTCGAGAACCATCCGCAACCGGGTGGGCGCCTCCGGCAGCACGAGGTGGTCGGGCCGGATCCCTCCGCCGCCGGTCACGGGGCGGCCCGAATCCGTGCGATACTCTTGCCGCTCGGCCTGGTCGGCCCATTTTCCGGCAAGCTGCGCATGGCGCAGCGGCTTCTGAATCGAACGCCCGCTGGGCGTGTAGTAGAACGCGGTCGTCAGCGCCAGGCCCGTGCCGGCTGACAGGGGATAGACGCTTTGAACCAGGCCCTTGCCGAAGCTGGGCGCGCCTACGATCACAGCCCGGTCGTGATCCTGGAGGGCTCCGGCGAGAATCTCCGAGCCGCTGGCGCTGCGCTCGTTGATCAGCACGGCCAGCCGGAAGCCGTAAGAGGAGAAGCCCTCCGGCACGCGAATCTGCTCCCGTTCTCCGCCCCGTCCCCGCACGCTCACGAGCAAAGACTTGGCCGGCAGGAACATTGCAGCGACTTCGAGCGCGGCCGGCAGCAACCCGCCGGGATTGTCCCTGAGGTCGAGCACCAGGGCCTCGAGCTGACTTCCGCCGAGCCGGTCGATGGCTTCCCGGAGCTGCTTGGGCGTCTCGGCCTCGAAGCTCTTGACGCGGACGTAACCTGTGCCCTCAGTGAGCAGGAAAGCCAGGTCGATGCTGGCGGTCGCCACATCCTGCGGCGTCATCGTAATCTGCACCAGGCGGG
>JBBIMZ010000560.1:0-2874 GCA_037444135.1 Solibacteraceae bacterium | reverse complement strand
GCCCTCGGCGATCCGAACGCGCCCGAGTCGAACTCGCTCGCCGTCGTCGATCTGACCGATCCGGCGCGGCCGCGCCTGGAGGCGTTCCTGCACCCCGGCCGCCCCCTTTCCGATGCCGTCTTCGGCGGCAGCAGCCCCTCGGGCGTTCTCGCCACCCGCGAGCGAATCTATGTCGCCAACGCGCACAATGATTCGATCTCGGTGTTCGATGCCGCTACGCTGAAGCTCGTCGGGGAGGTCGCGCTCCGGATGCCCGGACTCGAGTCCCTGCGCGGCGTGCTGCCGGTCGGTCTGGGGCTGCACGAGCCGTCGGGTTGGCTGCTGGTCGCCGAAGCCGGCATCAACGCCGTCGGCGTCGTCGACACGGCGTCCCTGGCGGTGCTCGGGCACATTCCGGCCGCCTGGTTTCCCGTGGCGCTCGCCGTGCATCAGGACGACGTCTACGTCGCCGGCGCCAAGGGGCACGGTACGGGCGCTAACGCCAACCGCATGGTGGGCTTCCGTGACCGCTTTCAGCCCGTCGAGCGCCGCGGCGCGATCACGCTGTTTCCCATCCCCGACGTGCGCGAGCTGGCCCGGCTCACGCTGCGCGTGATGCAGCTCAACGGGTTCGTGCCCGACCGCAAAGCGAGCCGCCCGGACTATCCGCCTCAGATCCGCCACGTCGTCCTGATCGTCAAGGAGAGCCGCAGCTTCGACGAGGTGTTCGGCGACATCGAACAGGCGTCCAACGGTCCGGTGGACGGCGCGCCCATGCTGGCGCGCTTCGGGCGGCTCGGCTCCGCGGTGGACACCGGCACGGCCTTCGCCCAGCGCTTCAGCCTCCGCGGCATCAACATCACGCCCAACCATCACGCCCTCGCCGAGCGCGGCTGCTTCAGCGACAATTTCTACTCCGACGCCGAAACCAGCGTCGAAGGCCACCACTGGCTGGTCGGCGCCTATCCGAACGCCTGGACCGTCAGCACCTTCATGGCCGCCTACGGCGGCGGCAAAAATTACGAATTCCCCACGGCGGCGCCCGGCCGGCTCCTGTTTGCCGGCAGCAACTCATCGGTGCATCCCGAGGAGATTCCCGAGGCCGGCACGCTCTGGCACCATCTGGACCGGCATGGGGTGAGCTTCCGCAATTTCGGCGAGGGCTTCGAGCTGGCCGGCGTGGTCCGCGGCGCCGCGCTCAAGCCGACCGGCGGGCGCTTCCTCACCAACATCCCGCTGCCGGAGGCGCTCTTCCGCAACACCTCGCGCGATTACCCGCTGTACAACACCGACATTTCCGATCAGTACCGGGCCACCCAGTTCATCGACGAGATCGAGCGCCTCTATCGCCGCAGCGGCCGGCCGCTTCCCCGATTCCTCTATCTTCACCTGCCCAACGACGATACCGCCCCGGCCCGGACCGAAGACGGCTACCCCTTCGCCGCCTCCTACGTGGCCGACAACGACTTCGCCCTGGGCCGCATCGTCGAGTATCTGTCGCGCAGCCCCTGGTGGAAGCAGATGGCGGTCTTCATCACCGAAGACGATGCGCAAGGCGGCGTCGATCACATCGATTCGCACCGTACGCTGCTCGTGGCCGTCGGGCCGTACATCCGCCGGAACTACGTCTCGCACCGCAATACGAGCCATCCGGGCCTGCTGAAGACGATCTTCCGGCTGCTCGGCGTGCCCCCGCTGAACCTGTTCGACGCCGCCGCCACCGACCTCAGCGATTGCTTTACCAGCGAGCCCGACTTTTCACCCTACGAGGTCCGCTCCGTACCCCGGGAGCTGTTCGACCCGGCGCGCGTGCGCAACTGAGCGGCGCTCAGACGATGCCCGTCAGCTTCCGGCCGGCCGTGGGGAAGCTTTGGATTCCGGTGCGGAGCACTTCGCTGGCGAGCGTCAGGTAGAGGTCGCCGATGGTTCCCGTCATGCGCGAATGCAGGCCGCGCCTGAGCCCCAGTCCCCCGGCGAGGATCACCGGCATGCTCGTGCACGATCACCAGGCACGTGTGGTCGAGCAGCGTCCCCTCGCCTTCGGGTATGGACTTGAGCCGGGCCGGCAGGTAGGCGAACTCCTCGACGTGCCAGCGTGTGATGTCGCGCAGGATCCGCTGGCCCTCCTGCGTTTCCACTTCCCCGTGCGTGTACTCGTGATGGCGCCGCGAGGTGTAGCCGAGCCACGGGAAGCGCGACAGGCCCTGGCATTTGGTCAGCATGTAGGAGGCGACGCGCGTCTGGCCCGACGCCAGCGCATGCACGAGCAGATCCGACTGGAGCTTAGCGATGCGGGGCCAGTCCTTCAAGTCCCCGCCCTCCGGCGGCCGCTCGACCACGCGGCTGTACTCGGGCGGCAGGCCGGCGATCGAGCGCTCGAGCTCCCGAACCGACGTCAGGTATGCGTCAGTTCGTAGTCCGGGCCCGTCCGGCGGGGAATCCAGTACCGCTCGAGGATGCCGTTGCCGTTGAACCAGATGACGAACCGGGATTCGATCTGGCGCCCGGTCACTTTGCCGGCGGGGGCCGCCAGCGCGGTCCCGTTCGGGTTGAACATCGCTTCGAGCGGCGCCAGTCCGAGGCGCACGGCCGCCCCGGAGACGGTCACACCCCGCAGAAAGGTTCGCCGGGAGAGAACGGTCTTGGCAAACATGATGTCAGGTGACGCCGGAAGTGTCGATCTCGAGACTGTATTCGGTCGCCTGCTTTTTGCGTCCTTTCTGCTGCTCGTCGCGCGTCGGCACGATCACCAGCACCTGCTTTTGCCGGTAGCGTCCGATGGCGTCGAGCCGCTCCAGCCCGAAGCCGATGGGGTCGATCAGGCGGTGACAGGCAACGCAGGCGGGGCTGCTCAGATGCACGGCCAGCCGTTCGCGGTTGGTCATCGGGCGCTCG
>JBBIMZ010000559.1:0-2883 GCA_037444135.1 Solibacteraceae bacterium | reverse complement strand
GGCGACACCACGTAGCGACCGGTCGGCCCTTCCCCGCCGCTGTGCCATTCGATGAAGACGTGGTCCTGTTCGAGCCTGCCGCCCTCGAGCCATCGCACCAGGCTCTCGCCGGGCAGCCCGTCCGGCGCCCGCCGGCCGAGCAACTCCAGCAGCGTCGGCACCAGGCTGATCTGGCTGACCGGCGCCGGCACGCGTACGTGGCCGTGCCGCCGGAATGGCGCGCGCAGCAGTAGCGGCACGCGGACCGACTCCTCGTAGGAGACCGTCTTGCCGATCAGCCCGTGGCTGCCCATCATCTCGCCGTGATCGCTCGTAAAGACGACGATCGTGTTTTCGGCCTGGCCGGAGGCTTCGAGCGCCCAGAGGATCCGCCCTATGGCCTGATCCACCAGCGTGCACAGCCCCGCATAGTTCCGGTTCAGCCGCTGCCAGCCGGCGCGGCTCTTCAGGTTCTGCCCCTCGAAGCCGTGATCGAAATAGCGGCGCCGCAGCGCCCGGTAGCGGGCCGGCTCGCGCTCGACCGGCGCGCCGGGATAGTTGGCCGGAACCGGAGCCTCCTCTTCGCTATGCAGGTTGTTGTACGGCCCGTAGAAGGGCATGTGCGGCTCGAGGAAGTTCACATAAAGCAGCCAGGGTTCGTCGCCGTGCTCGAGCAGGAAGCGCGTCGCCTCGCGCGCCAGGAACGCCGGCTTGGTATGTTCCACCGGCCGCCGCACGGCGAAATCGCGCGAGAACTTGTCCTTGGCGTCCGGCTGGTAGCCGAGCTCTGTGAGGAAATGATGGTAGCTGCTGCGGGCGCTCCGATCTCGGCCCGGACCGTAGTAGCTGCTGTAGCCGTCCTCGATGCTGATCCATTCTTCAAAGCCGTGCTGGGGGAAGATTTCATCCCCAAGATGCCACTTGCCCATGTAGCCGGTGCGGTAATCGGCATCAGCCAGCAGCTCCGGCAGCGTTTTGGTTTCCGGGCGCAGCGGGATGTTGTTCTGGAGGCAGCCGCTCGTGTGAGGCCAGAGCCCCGTGAGCACGCTCGAGCGCGCCGGCGTGCACACCGGTTGTGTGTCGTAGCAACGCTCGAAGACGATGCTCTCGCCTGCGAGCCGGTTCAGCGCCGGCATGCGGAAGCGCTCGTTGCCGTAGGCCGCCAGCGTGTCGGCCCGCTGTTCGTCGGTCCAAAGAAACAGCAGGTTGGGCTTGTCACCGGCGCGCCGGCGCCGGCTCTGTGCAGGCGCGGGCAGGCGGAGCCAGGCCGCTCCCAGCATCCCCAGCGCTTCTCTTCGGGTCGCCACGCCTACCTCCAGGTGAGCACCCGCAGCGCGTTGTCGCGATACAGGGCGCGGAGGACCGCCTCCGGCAGCGCCAGGCCGTAGTAGGGCCACCAGACCCGGCCCGGCAGGTACTCGTCGGCGGTCTCGAGCAGGCGCCACCAGCCTAAGTACATCTCCTTGTCCCGGCCCATGTCGGTGCCGAACATCACGCGGTCGCGGTAGCGGGTCAGAAAGGCGAGCGCGTGACGCGGCTGGCGCCCGAGTTCGTAATCGCGCGCCGAGATGTCCAGGTACAGGTTCGGAAAGCGGTCGAGCGCCTTGGCCAGCGCATCGAGATTGTTGCCCTGGTTGCTCAAGTGACAGGCCACGAAGATCGTGCGCGGGTGCCGCGCCAGCAAGCGGTCGCGCATGGCTAGCAGTTCCTCGTAGGAAGGGACGTCTTTGCCGAACAGGTTGAAGTGCTGGAAATCGGGCGTACGTTCTTGGTTGGGACCGAGGGGGCGCCAGCAAGAAGGATGGTCGGCGACGTGGATGTTGACGGGCAGCTTCAGCTCGGCGCACTTTTCCCAGAACGGGTCCAGGCGCGGATCGTCCAGGTGCAGCCGCCGGTCGCGCGGCGGCTGGCCTCCCTGGAGGCCCCAGCCCTTGTCGGAAAGCTCGCCGACGCCGGCGGCGCCCCGCTGGTAGCAGCGCTCCAGCTCGCGCACGGCCCGCTCGGGATAGTCCGGAGCGTCGATCCCCTCGGTGAGCAGGTCGCAATAGACTTGAAAGCGCTTCCCGTGGCGGGAGCGGAACAGGTCATGTCGGCGGTCGAACTCGGGACCCACGGCGCCGGTGAAAACGATCGAGGTTTCCACGCCCACCTCGTCCATCGTCTTGACCCAGGCGTCGACGTCAGCCGGCGTCTCGATCCGGTTCATGTCCGCGTGCGAGTGCACGTCGATGACCGGAAAGCGCGATCGGGAGACGGGCGTGCGCGGCACCACGAGCGAGGATTCGGGCTTGTAGTCCTTCAGCAGGATCGAATCCATCGGGCCAGGCTGGACATGGACGCCGTACTTGACCACCGGCTCCGGCCGGGCTGTTTCCGGCGCCGGTTGCCGGGCCCGCCCACAACTGAAAAACGCGGCGGCCGCGAGCGCCGCCCCTGCGAAGAAGCATCGTTGCCGCATGGAAGCCAGCTTATGTTCCGTCCCAGTGTAAAACAGCCGCCGGCCACGGGCGCCGCCCGAGACGGTCTTCAGGCGATCTTGGGAAACACTGTGGCGGGGAAGCCGGGCGCTTTGCGCACTTCGCGCGCCTGATAGAGATGGCGCCGGTCGTGAGCGGTGAACAGCCAGAAACTCATTCCCAGGCTGAGCCGGATCCAGGGGATCATCGGGGTGCGGACGCGGATCCGCGCCAGGTCGAGCCCGTCGGCGGCGCGCAGTAGCTTCTCGAGCCGGTCGTGCAGCGCCAAGAACTCCGCCATCACCGCGTCGACCTGGCATTCCGGGGAGGGCAGCAGCCGCCTGGGCGCCCTGAACTTGCGCTTCACGGGCGGCTCCTGCCGGGCCAGGAACCAGCGCGAGAGGAAACCGTAGGAATAGGGACCGGGGTGAAGCCGTCCTTGAGCCCG
>JBBIMZ010000558.1:0-2901 GCA_037444135.1 Solibacteraceae bacterium | reverse complement strand
AGAGCCCCGACCGAGACGAGCAGGCAAAGGGTGCATGCTAGCGAAACTTGTTTCAGAGTGTACTCCTTCAGCGAGACGTTTCGTCTTGCTGTGTGCGCTTGTTCCTTCAATCAATCTTATGTTCGCGGGCAGTTGTGATCCGGTAACGCGCCTGGTCTCGCCGGACGTCCTGACGCCTCACGAACCCCGGTCTTTTTTTGTCTGTAAATGCGGGGAACTCCTTTCAGGCTTGGGTTGAGGGGCCGGGCGCTTGACAGGGAGCCGGTTTCGAACATAATAGAAGTATTGAAGAAAGCCGCATGAAGAAATCTCCTCCGGCTCAGCAGATCGCGCGCTACGCCGATATGTTCTCGGCCCTGGGCAGCGAGCCGCGGTTGCGGATCCTGCGCCTGCTGCTGGCGGCGCACCCCGACGGCATGGTGGTCGGCGAAATCCAGGCCGAGCTCGACATCACCGCGTCGACGCTGTCGCACCATCTGGACAAGCTCAAGCACGAGGGGCTCGTCACGGTGACGCGGGAGGCCACCTACCTCCGTTACCGGGCCAACACCGATGCGCTGCGCGATCTGCTCAGCTTCCTGTACGCGGAATGTTGCACCCGCACGCAGGCGATCCCGCCGGAGATGGTGGTTCAGATCCGCAAGTAGGAGACCAGATGCGCATTTTGATTCTCTGCACCGGCAACTCGGCGCGCAGCCAGATGGCGGAGGGATTCCTCCGGGCGCTGGACCCGCGCCTGGAGGTTCATTCGGCGGGCACTGACCCGGCGCCGCGCGTCAACCCGTTCGCCGTCGAAGCGATGCGGGAGGCGGGCATCGACATCTCGGCGGGCCGGCCCAAGCACGTGCGCCAGTTTCTCGATCAGCCGTTCGACTACGTCATCACGGTCTGCGGGGAAGCCGACCGCGCCTGTCCGGTGTTTACCGGGCCGGTCGGCCGGCGGCTTCACATCGGCTTTCCGGATCCGGCGCAGGCCACCGGGTCCGACGAAGAGATTCTCGCTGAGTTCCGGCGCGTCCGGGATAACATCCGGCGGCGGTTCACCGAATTCTACGAACAGGAGATGCGTCCACAGCTATGCCCGAGACGAACCTGAAAAACGTAGTGCAGCAGAAATACGGCCAGGCGGCCTTGGCGGTGCTCGAGGGCGCCAGGCCCGGTTGCGGCTGCGGTTGCGGGCCGGCCGCGCCGGGGCTGGGACCCGCCGCCGATCCCATCACTTCGGATCTGTACGAGCCCGCCGAAGCCGCCGAAATCCCGCAGGAGGCATTGCTCGCTTCGCTCGGCTGCGGCAATCCGACGGCGCTGGCCCAGCTCCGTCCGGGCGAGGTCGTGCTGGACCTCGGCTCCGGCGGCGGCGTCGACGTGCTGCTGTCGGCGCGCCGCGTCGGCCCGTCGGGCAAAGCGTACGGCCTGGACATGACCGAGGAGATGCTGGCGCTCGCCGAGGAGAACCGTCGCAAGTCGGGCCTGACGAACGTCGAATTTCTGAAAGGGGAGATCGAGAACATTCCCCTGCCGGACGGTTCCGTGGACGTGATCATCTCCAACTGCGTCATCAACCTGTCGGCGGACAAGGACCGTGTGTTCGCCGAAGCCTTCCGCGTGCTGAAGCCGGGCGGTCGGCTGGCGGTTTCCGACATCGTGACGCGGGGCGAGATTCCGCCCGAGATCCGGCGCAACATCGAGCTCTGGGCGGGCTGTATCGCCGGGGCGCTCGAGGAAGGCGAGTACCGGGCCAAGCTGGCGCGCGCCGGTTTTGTCGACATCGCCATCGAGGCGACGCGCGTCTACCGGGCCGAGGACGCGCGCGAGTTCCTCAGCGCAGCCGGCATCGACGCTGAAGCGATCCGTGATCAGGTGGAGGGCCAGTTCTTCAGCGGCTTCATCCGCGCCGTCAAGCCCCCGCTATAATTCGGAACGCAGGTTCGAATTTTCCACCGCGAGGAGTGGCCGATGAGCAAGCGTTCGTTGCTCGCCGAGGAGGAGGTCCGCCAGGCCCTGGCGAAGCTGCCGGGCTGGACGGCCGAAGGGGGGAAGTTGCGCCGCGAATACCGGTTCCCGGACTTCGTCCACGCCTTCGGCTTCATGGCGGCCGCAGCGGTGACGATCGAGGCGATGAACCACCATCCGAACTGGTCCAATGTCTGGAACAGGGTCTTGGTCGAGCTGTGGACGCACGACGCCGGCGGGATCACCGCGATGGATGTGGAGCTGGCGGCGAAGCTGGAGGCGCTGGCGGCCAAGCTGCTGTCATGAGGCGAGCCCTGGCGCTTGTGGCGGCCGTCGCCTGGTCGGCGACGGCTCCAGCCGCCGGACTGCCGGCTTCCGGAGAGCTCGACGCCATCCTCGAGCAGGCGATCGCCGACGGCGAGATTCCCGGCGCGGTCTTGTACGTGGGTCGGCAGGGGCGCGTGCTCCATCGCAAGGCCTACGGCGCCCGCGCGCTCGAGCCGGCGCGCGAGCCGATGACGGCCGATACGATCTTCGACGCCGCCTCGCTTACCAAGGTGGTGGCCACGGCTACGGCCGTGATGCAGCTGTTCGAACAGGGGCGCATCCGTCTGAACGACCGCGTCACCGAGTACCTGCCGGAATTCCAGGGCGGGCGCAGCGCGATCACCGTCCGGCACCTGCTGACGCATTTTTCCGGGTTGCGTCCGGACCTGGATCTGGTGCCGGCCTGGAGCGGGTACGAGACGGGCGTTCAGAAAGCGCTCGCCGACACGCCGGTGGCCGAGCCGGGCCAACGGTTCATCTACAGCGACATCAACTACATCCTGCTCGGTGAGATCGTCCGGCGGGTCAGCGGCGAGCCGCTCGATCTCTACGCGCGCCGCTGTATCTTCGAGCCGCTCCGGATGCGCGACACCGGCTTTTCGCCCGGGCGGGAATTGCGGC
>JBBIMZ010000557.1:0-2912 GCA_037444135.1 Solibacteraceae bacterium | reverse complement strand
GATCAGCGGGACAAGCGCGGCATCCTTGATGCGGCCGAGGGTGCGGCCCCTGCGGTCGTGGACCTTGAGACCCACCAACTCCGTAAGATAGAGGAAGTTCTCCGCCATCCTGGGACGTCCGCGCTCATAAATGGCACCGCGCTCGGCCGGACGCTCCGGCCTGGCGCCCTACGCACCTTCTCTTTCCGGTCCTTCCTAGTTTTCACTATGACCGATCGAGCGGCGGGAAGGCAAGCCGGCCGTAGCCGGCCCCATTGGCCCCCCGTGAGCTCGGCCCGGGGGGTTGCGTAATTGCCACAATCTCGATATAGTTTAGGGTATAGGGGCGCGGCAACTGGGCAGCACCGTGGCGAGACGATGAAAGCAAGCAACCATCTCTGGAAGGACCGACTCGCCGGCTCGATGCCGCCGGAGCTGGCGGCCGAGATCGACGTGTTCGAGCACGAGCTGGCGCTGCGCCGCCAGGACAAAATCGACGAGCGCGTCTTCGCCGAAACCCGACTGCGCCGGGGCGTCTACGGCCAGCGCTACGACAGCGGGCAGCGTCACGACGGCCGCACCACGCGCACGCTGGCCTATCCGGACGGCAAGCCGACCAAGGGCCCCAATACGGTTTGGGACGCGCCCGGCATGCAGCGGATCAAGATCCCCTTCGGCGGGCTGAACGCGCGGCAACTGGAAGTGATCGCGGAGCTGGCCGAGGAGTACTCGGACGGCATCGCCCACGTCACTACGCGGCAGGACTTCCAGCTCCATTTCGTTCACATCGACGATACGCCCTCGATCATGCGGCGGCTGGCCGCCGTCGGCATCACGACGCGCGAGGCCTGCGGCAACTCGATCCGGAACGTGACTGCCTGCCCGCTGGCGGGCGTGTGCCGGGATCAGGCCTTCGACGTGACGCCCTACGCGAAGATGACGGCCTACTATCTGCTCGGGCATCCCGAGTGCCAGGACTTCGGGCGCAAGTTCAAGATCGCCTTCTCCGGCTGCAAAGAGAATCCCTGCGCCCTGGTGCGGATGCACGACATGGGGCTGATTGCGGCGGTCCGCGAGATCGACGGCAAGGCCCGCCGGGGCTTCGAGCTGTATGTCGGCGGGGGGCTCGGCACGGTGCCCTACCAGGCCAAGCTGTTCACCGATTTCCTGCCGGTTGAAGAGCTGTTGCCGATCTCAGTGGCCATCGCGCGGATTTACACCCGCTACGGCGAGAAGAAGAACCGCAACGCCGCGCGCATCAAGTTTCTGGTCCACAAGCTGGGCCTCGAGGAGTTCCGGCGCCTGGTGATGGAGGAGCGGGCCCGGCTGCCGCACGACCCCAAATGGGACCAGATGCTCGGCCGGATTCCCGACTACAACGAGGCGCCGCTCAAGGAAGGCACCCCGCTGCGGATCGGCGGGCCCCGTCCGGAACAGTTTGAGCTCTGGTACGAGAAGAACGTCTATCGCCAGCGGCAGGCCGGCTACGCCACGGTCACCATCGCGCTGCCGCTCGGCGACATCACCGCCGGGCAGTTGCGGGCGCTGGCCGATCTGGCGCGCAAGTACACCCGGGAGACGATCCGCTCGACGGTCGAGCAGAACCTGGTGCTGCGATGGGTGAGCGAGGCCGACCTGCCGGCGCTTTATGAAGGCTTGAAGGCCGCCGGCCTGGCCGAACCGGTGGCGGGCACGATCGTCGACATCACCGCCTGCCCGGGAACGGACACCTGCAAGCTCGGCATCGCTTCTTCGCGCGGTCTGGCGGCCGAGCTGCGCAGGCGCCTGCTCGAGCGGGGGGTCGAACGCGACGAAGCCGTCGGCAATCTGCACATCAAGATCAGCGGCTGCTTCAACTCCTGCGGCCAGCACCACGTGGCCGACATCGGCTTCTACGGAGTCAGCCGCAACAAGTACGGCTACACCGTGCCTCATTTCCAGCTCCTGCTTGGCGGCCAGTGGGAGGAGAATGCCGGCGCCTACGGTCTGGCAATCGGCGCCATCCCATCTAAGCGCGTTCCCGAAGCCGTGGACCGGATTCTCGGCCGGTACCTGGCGGAGCGGCAATTCGGCGAATCCTTCCAGAGTTTCGTCAAGCGGATCGGCAAAGCCGAATGCAAGCGGATGATCGAAGACCTGGCGTATGTGCCGCCGCACAGCGAAGATCCCTCCTACTACACCGACTGGTCGGACGCGCGCGTGTTCACCATCGCCGACCTGGGTGTGGGCGAGTGTGCCGGCGAAGTGGTCTCGCCGATCGACTTTCAACTGGCGGCCTGCGAGCGGGAGGTCTTCGAAGCCCAGTTGCTGCTCGAGGCCGGTCAGGTCGAGCAGGCGGCCAGAACCGCTTATGCGGCCATGATGCACGGCGCCTTGGCGCTCCTGCGCTTCAAGTTGGGCGCCATTGCCGAGGATCCCGAGCTGGTGGCGCGGGAGTTCAAGACCCACTTCTACGACACTCAGCTCTTCTTCGATCCCTTCGTGCAGGGCAAATTCGCGCAATACTACTTCAAGGCCCACCAGCGCAACGGCGCGCCGCACGATGCCGAGTCGGCACGGCAACAGATCGAGGAAGCGCAGCTGTTTCTCGAGGCAGCTCATAGCTGTTACGGGCGGATGATGTCGGCCGGAGCGGCGCGGTAGTCCGACCGGGCCGAGATCCTTCATGGAAGTCCAGCACATCAACGTGAAAATCTTCGCGCTCCCGCCGGCCGCGATCGACCTGGCCGCCGCCATCCCGGTCTTCCACCGTTGGATTCAAGACAGCGTGACGGAGGATCTGCTGGTCGATGTGGTCGATTACCGACACGTGGCCGCCGGTCCGGGCGTGATCCTCGTGGGCTTTCAGGCCAACTATAGCCTCGATCTCGCCGGAGGCCGGCTCGGGCTCCTGTACAACCGCAAGAAAGCCGAGCCCGGCACCACGCAGGACA
>JBBIMZ010000556.1:0-2915 GCA_037444135.1 Solibacteraceae bacterium | reverse complement strand
GGGCCGGCCGGATGTACGTGCTGCCCGGCAATCACGAGTCCGAGCAAGATATCCGGGAGATGTGTAAGCGGCACGGACTGAACAACTTTCACGGGGAAAGCTTCGAGGCCCGCGGCTACCGGATCGCCGGGTTGGGCTACTCCAATCCCACGCCCTTCAGTACTCCCGGGGAGTACTCCGAAGCCGAGTTTGCCCGGCGCCTGTCGGCCTTCGCAGGCTCGGGACGCCTCGTGCTGATCTGCCATTGCCCGCCCAAAGGGACCGCGCTCGACCGCACCCGGCCGGGCGTTCACCTGGGCAGCCAGTCTATCCGCGAGTTCATCGAGCGCGAACAGCCGGAGCTGTTCTTTTGCGGGCACATCCATGAAGCCCACGGCGCCACCGACCGCATCGGCCGGACGCGCGCCTTCAACACGGGCAAGCGGGGCTGTTTGATCGAGCTTTGATAGACTAAAAGTATGACCCTGGTCGAGGATCTCGAAAAGCAGTACGCCGCGCTCCGCCAGCAAGCTGAAGCTGTGCGGAGCTATCTTTGACGCGCCAGCCAAGAAAGCTCAACTCGCAATACTCGAACAGCAGAGCGCCGCGCCGGACTTCTGGGCCGATCCCGAGAAGACCCAGAAGGTGATGCAGGAGCGCAAGCGCCTCGAGCGGGTCATCGCCGAGGATGCCGAGGTGGCGTCGATGCTCTCGGACCTGGAGACCCTGCTCTAGCTGGCGCGCGAGGGCGAAGATGTCGGCGCGGAGATCGACGAGGGTCTCCGCACGCTCTCCGAGCGGCTGGAGAAGCTGGAAACGGCGACGCTGCTGTCCGGCGAAAACGACCATCGCAGCGCCATCGTCACCATCCATCCGGGCGCCGGCGGCACCGAGAGCCAGGACTGGGCCGAGATGCTTCTGCGAATGTACCTGCGATGGGCCGAGCGCAGCGGCTATGAGACCGTGATCACGGACCGGCTGGAGGGCGAGGGCGCCGGCATCAAGTCGGTGACCTTCGAAGTGAACGGCGAGGGGGCTTACGGCAAGCTCCAGTCGGAGATCGGCGTGCATCGCTTGGTCCGGATCTCGCCGTTTGACGCCAACGCGCGCCGGCACACCTCGTTCGCCTCCGTCTTCGTCTACCCGCAGATCGAGGACGAGATCAAGATCGACATCCGGCCCGAGGATCTGCGCATCGACACGTTCCGCGCCAGCGGCGCCGGCGGCCAGCACGTCAACCGGACCGATTCGGCCATCCGGATCACGCACCTGCCGACGGGCATCGTGGTCCAGTGCCAGAACGAGCGGTCACAGCACAAGAACCGCGCCGCCGCGCTCAAGCAGTTGCGCGCCCGCCTCTACGAGCATGAGATGGCCAGGCGCCGGGCCGAGGAGGAAAAGCTCGAAGCCTCGAAGGCGGACATCAATTTCGGCAGCCAGATTCGCAGCTACGTGCTGGCGCCCTACCGGCTGGTGAAGGACCTGCGGACGCGCCTGGCGATCGGCGACGTAGACCGGGTGCTCGACGGGGATCTGGACCCGTTGATCCACGCATATCTGGTGTGGCGCAAGACCGGCAAGACCTTTGGCGACGGCAAAGACGAAGCAGCCGAATAGCGGCGCCGCAATCGACCTGGAAGCCGTGCGAGCGGCGGCCGCGGCGTTGCGTCGCGGGGCTCTGGTGATTTTCCCTACCGAGACCGTCTACGGGCTCGGCGCCAACGCCTTAAATCCTGAGGCGGTAGCGCGCGTTTACCGCGTCAAAGGGCGTCCCGCCAGCAGCCCGCTCATCGTTCACGTGGCCTCGATCGAGGGGGCTCGGCAGGTTGTGGCCGAGTGGCCGGAACGGGCCGCCGCCCTGGCTCGGCGCTTCTGGCCGGGGCCGCTGACCTTGGTATTGCCGAAGCAACCCGCTGTGCCTGACATCGTGACCGCGGGTCTTGCCACCGTCGGGGTGAGAATGCCGGATCACCCGGTGGCGCTCGCGCTCCTCCGCGAGGCCGGCGTGCCGGTGGCGGCGCCGAGCGCGAATCGCTTCACGGAACTTTCGCCCACCCGCGTCGGCCACCTGCCGGACAGCGTCACGGCAGCCGCCGAGCGGGTGCTCGACGCCGGACCGGCTCCGCTGGGAATCGAGTCGACCGTAGTGTCGCTGGCGGCCGATCCGCCCCAGTTGCTCCGGCCGGGCATGATCTCGCAGGCCGACCTGGAGGCGGTGATCGGCCGTGTCGTGCCCGCGGGACGCATCGAAAACTCCCACCCGGCCCCCGGGATGCACAAGAGACACTATGCGCCGAAGACACCTCTGATCCTGGTCAGCGACGGGAAGCTGCCGCAAAGCGGACGGGGCGCCTATCTGTGGCTGCGCCATCCGGCGCCGGCGAGCCGCCAGGTCCGCATGCCGCCCGAGCCGGCGCTCTATGCGGCTCAGCTCTACGCAACGCTGCACGAGCTGGACCGCGAGGGCTACGACTGGATCGCAGTGGAGCGGCCCCCGCAGAGTGTGGAATGGGCTGGCATCGCCGACCGCCTCGAACGCGCCGCCGCCTGAGCGCCTCAGATGCGGACGCCGGCCGCCCAGAGTAAATAGCCGACGGCCTGGCGGACGCAGAGGAGCCAGTAGCGGAAATCCTTGTTCGGCGCCGCCGGCCGCGGCGAGCCGTACACGCGCAGGCCGCGCTCTTCGAGAAGTTTCTTGGCGCGGAAGATATGGTAACCGTCGCTCACCACCACGCAGGAGCCGAGGTTCATCCGGCGCATGATCTCGGCCACGGCAATCGTGCTCTGAGCGGTGCTGGCGCCGCTGGTTTCGACGATGATCGCCTCCGAGGGAACCCCTTGCCGGACCAGATAATTGCGGCCGACCTCGCCCTCGGTGAAGTGGGGATCGCCGCCCGCGCCCCCGGTGGTGATGAGGCGCGGAGCGATGCCCCGCC
>JBBIMZ010000555.1:0-2915 GCA_037444135.1 Solibacteraceae bacterium | reverse complement strand
TTGATCACCGCCGTGATGCCGTGCCTGTGCGCCTCCTCGATGCCGTCGGGAAACGGAAAAAAGGCGTCGGAAGCGAGCACCGAGCCGGCAAGCGGCAGCACGGCTTTCATCGCGCCGACCTTCACCGCGTCGACACGGCTCATCTGGCCGGCGCCGGCGCTCAGCAGCCGCCCGGGTTCGGCGTAGACGACGGCGTTCGATTTGACGTGCTTGACGACTTTCCAGCCGAACTCAAGCGCCTGCCATTCGCGCTCGGTAGGCCGGCGGAGCGTCTTGACTTGAGCCTGCGCGCGGTCAAAACCCGCCAGATCCGGCGTCTGCGCCAGCAAACCTCCGCTGATCGATTTGAGGACCAGCGTGTCGGCGGCGGGCTGGAGAATTTTCACGAGCCGCAGGTTCTTCTTCCGCTCGAGCAGGGCGAGCGCCTCCGGCGAGTAGCCGGGCGCGGCGATAGCTTCGATGAAGGTCTTGGCCACCTCCGCGGCGGTCTCCTCGTCGAGCGGCCGGTTGAACGCCAGCACGCCTCCAAAGGCCGAGACCGGATCGGCCTCGAAGGCACGGCGGTAGGCGTCGGCCAGGCGTTCGCTCTCCGCACAGCCGCAGGGATTGGTGTGCTTGATGATGGCGGCCGCAGGCGCCGAGAACTCGCAGATGAGCTGCCAGGCCGCGTCCAGATCGACCAGGTTGTTGAAGGAGAGTTCCTTGCCGTGGAGTTGCTCGGCGCCGGCTACGCCCTCGTGCCCGGAACAGTAGAGTGCGGCCTGCTGGTGGGGATTCTCGCCGTAGCGGAGGCTCAGCCGGCGCGGCGCCCGCAGCCGCAGCACCGGCGGCAGGGTCTCCGGGCGTTCGGTGAACCGCCCATCCTCGACGACGAGGCGGGCGAGGCGGGCGCTGATGGCGGCGTCGTAGTCGGCGGTCAGGGCGAAGGCTTTCTTGGCCAGCTCCCAGTGCGTGGCCGGCGAGAGGCCGCCGCCGCTCGTCTGGAGCTCGGCGAGGACGCCGGCGTAATCGTCCGGAGAAACGACGACGGCTACGTCCTGGTAATTCTTGGCGGCGGCGCGAATCAGCGTCGGCCCGCCGATATCGATGTTTTCGATGAGCTCTTCGACGGCGGCGCCGGGCCGCGAGGCCGCCTGCTCGAAGGCGTAGAGGTTCACCACCACCATGTCGATCAGCGGGATGCCGTGCGCCTCCACGGCCGCCATGTGTTCCGGCTTGCCGCGGACGGCGAGCACGCCGGCGGCGATCCGCGGGTGGAGCGTCTTGACGCGCCCGTCTAGCATTTCCGGAAAGCCGGTGACCTCGGCGACGTCTTTGACCGCCAGGCCGCGCTCGCGCAGCAGGCGCGCCGTGCCGCCGGTCGACAGAATTTCTGCGCCGAGGCCGGCGAGTCCGGCGGCGAAATCCGCCACGCCTGTCTTATCCGTCACGCTGATGAGCGCGCGCTTGATCTGAGCCATGAGTCTTCATTCTAGCCGGCGCCGGATCGGCGAGAATAAAAAAGCCATGCCGCATTCCGTCACGCTGATCCCCGGCGACGGCATCGGTCCGGAGGTGGCCGAGGCGACGGTCCGGGTGCTCGAGGCGACCGGCGTTCCCATCGCCTGGGAGCGCGCCGAACTGAACCAGGAGCTGATCCTTCAGAGCGGGGGCGCCATCCCCGAGCCGGTGCTCGAATCGCTGAGCCGCACCATGGTCGGCCTCAAAGGACCCGTCACCACGCCGGTGGCGAGCGGCTTCCAGAGCCTCAACGTCGCCCTGCGCAAACGGTTCGATCTGTACGCCAACGTCCGGCCGGTCAAGACCTTTCGCGGCCTCAAGACCCGCTACGAGGACACGCCGATCGACCTCATCATCTTCCGCGAAAATACCGAGGACCTCTATTCGGGTTTGGAGAACGAAGTCGTGCCCGGCGTGGTGACGAGCTTGAAGGTGATCACGCGGAAGGCGTCGCTGCGGATCGCCGATTACGCCTTTCATTTCGCCCGGCGCGTGGGCCGCAGGAAGGTCACCGCGATCCACAAGGCCAACATCATGAAGCTGGGCGACGGCCTGTTCTTGCGCTGCTGCCGCGAAGTCGCGGCGAAATTCCCCGAGATCCAGTACAACGAGCTGATCGTCGATAACGCTTCGATGCAACTGGTGATGCGCCCGGAGGAGTTCGACATCTTGCTGATGCCGAACCTTTACGGCGACATCATCTCGGACCTGGCCGCCGGGCTGGGCGGCGGGCTGGGCCTGGTTCCCGGAGCCAACATGGGCGACGAGCACGCCGTCTTTGAGGCGGTGCACGGCAGCGCCCCCGACATCGCGGGGAAAGGCATCGCCAACCCGACCGCCCTGATGCAGTCGGCAGCCCTGATGCTGCTGCATCTGGGCGAGGAGGCGGCGGCGCGGCGCCTCCAGCGGGCCATCGAAGACGTCTACGCCGAAGGCAAGCACCTGACGCGCGACGTCGGCGGCAGCGCCTCCACGCGCGAGTTCACCGACGCGGTCATCGACAAGCTGGCGTAGGAGGCGGCGGCCCGGCCGCGCGGCGCGAAAATCCCGGCCGCCGTCGCACTGTCTTCACAGCGGCCGCATCGCTGGTTTCGGAGTTCCGTCATGGCAGCGCCCGATCAGACCGAACTGGGAAGCCTGAGTTGTTCGCTCGCCGGCGACGCCCGGGAGCGAACTGGCGCCGTGCTCGAACGGGCGCGGGCAATCGTCCAGCTCCTGCGCCCCTCGGACTGGATCAAGAACACATTCATCTTTGCTGCGCTGATCTTTTCGGGCGGACTGCGGTCAGCCGCGCGCGTGGAGGTCGCCCTCTGGGCGTTCCTCTCCTTCAGCCTGATCGCCGCGACCGTTTACGTCCTCAATGACTGGCGGGACCGCGCCGCCGACAGGCTCCACCCGGAAAAGCGCCGGCGTCC
>JBBIMZ010000554.1:0-2916 GCA_037444135.1 Solibacteraceae bacterium | reverse complement strand
CTCGGCGGCACATTTTTTGAATCGCTCGGGAGCGGTTTCCTGCGCCCGATCCCCGGAGGCCTCGGCGATGCGCTCAACCAGGTCTTCGGGTTCGATTTCCCCACCTACGGGTTCTCGCTCTCGCTGCGGCTGCCGATCCGGGACCGCGCCGCCGTGGCCAACCTGGCCGACGCGGCCGTCAGCAAACGCCTGAACACGTTGCGGGCCCGGCAGACCGAGCAGGCGATCCGCCTGGAGGTGTTGAACGCGGTCAGCAACGTCGAAAGCAGCCGCGCGCGCGTCAAGCTGGCCCAGATCTCGGTCGATTTCGCGCAGAAACGTCTCGATGCCGAACAGAAAAAGTACGACCTGGGCGTCACGACGATCTTCTTCCTGCTGGACGCGCAGAACCGGCTGGCCGAAGCGCAGTCGACGCTGGTGACCGAAGCCTCGCAATACCGCCGCAACCTGACCAATCTGCTACGCGTCACGGGGCAACTTCTCGCCGAGCGGGGCGTGGTGGTCCAGTAGTCCGGTCTCAGCGGTCCGGACGGCGCCCGTGGACAATGAACCTGCGCGCGGAGTCGGAATCCATCGGGGCGGCGAAGTAGTATCCCTGCCCGAAGCGGCACCCGAGCTTCTTGAGGGGCTCCAGCTGCTCGGCGCTCTCGACGCCCTCGGCCACGACTTCGAGGCGCAAGGTCTCGCCGAGCGAGAGAATCGTCCTGACGACCTCGAGCGCACTCGCGTCCCGGCCCAGGTGCAGGACGAACGACCGGTCGATCTTGAGCGAATCGAAGGGGAATTCGCTCAAGTAGTTCAGTGAGGAGTAGCCGGTGCCGAAGTCGTCGATTTTCAACCCGACGCCGAGCGCCTTGAGCCGCTCGAGGACGCCGAGCGCCGCCCGCCGGTCTTCCATCAGGACGGTCTCGGTGATCTCCAGCTGGAGGCGCTCCGGCGGCAATCCGGTCTCGGCCAAAATCTGCGCCACCTGATCGACGAACTCGGGCTGGCGGAACTGGCGCGCCGAGACGTTGACGCTCATTTCCAGGCGCGACTGTTCGGGGAATTCATCCAGCCAGCGGCGGAGGGTGCGGCAGGCTTTGCCGAGGGTCCACAGCCCGATGGGGATGATCAGCCCCGTCTCCTCGGCGATCGGGATGAACTCGGACGGGCCGAGCAGGCCGCGCCGCGGATGCCGCCAGCGCAGCAGCGCCTCGAACCCGCAGAGGGCGCTTGTCGCCAAGTCGATCTTGGGCTGATAGAAGACCTCGAGTTCATTGCGCTCGAGCGCTTTGCGCAGGTCGTTTTCGAGTTCGAGCCGCAGGACCGCCTGAGCGCGCATCTCGGCGTCGAACACCACATGGCAACCACGGCCGAGCGCCTTGGCGCGATACATCGCCGTGTCGGCGTCGCGAAGGATCTCCAGGGCGGAGGCGTATTCCGGCGCGCCGACAGCGATCCCGATGCTGGCGCCGGTGAAGGCCTCTTTGCCGCCGAGGGCGAAAGGTTCCTGGATGCGCTCCAAAATCCGCCGCGCCACTAGTTCGGCGTCGCGGTCGTGGCGGAGATTTTCAAGCAGGATGGCGAACTCATCCCCTCCCAGACGCGCCACGAGATCTTTCCGGCCGCGCGCCTGGTGGGAGCGGACCGCGCCGAGCAGCCGCCGCGAGACCTCGACCAGCAACCGGTCGCCGAGCAGGTGGCCGAGGCTGTCGTTGATGATCTTGAAGTGATCGAGGTCGACGAACAGGACGGCGAACCGGCTCAACTCGCCGGCCTTCATGCGGCCGAGCGCCCGCTCGAGCTGGTCGGTGAATTGGACGCGGTTCGGCAAGCCGGTCAGCGGGTCGGAGGTCTTGCTCTCGGTGATGTCGGTCAGCGAGCCGGCCATGCGCCGGGCCCGTCCGTCAGGCGCCCGCAGCACGATGCCGCGGCTGAGCACCCAGCGGTAGGTGCCGTCGCATTGCCGCAGCCGGTGCTCGCTGACAAACTCAGGCTGTCCGCCGGGCGTCAGGTGGCGGGCCAGCTCGGCGTCGAATCCGGGGCGGTCTTCCGGGTGGATTCGCCCGAGCCACTCCTCCGGCGCGTCGCCGATCTCCTCGTCCTGGAAACCGAGCATCTGTTTCCAGCGCGGCGAGTAATAGACCGTTCCCTGCTCCAGGTCCCAATCCCAGAGGCCGTCGTTGGCGCCGCGCACGGCCAGGGCGTATCGCTCTTCGCTCTTGCGCAGGGCCTCCTCGGCCCGCTTTCGCGCCAGTTGCGATTCGATGCGTGCGCGAGCCACGAGAAAGTCGACCGGCTTGGTCACGTAGTCGTTGGCGCCCAGGTTGAGCGCCTCGACGATCTGGGCGCTGTCGCTGAGGGCGCTGACCATGATGACGGGCAGCTCGTCGGGAGAGTAAGTGGCGCGGAGAAGGCGCAACAACTCGACGCCGCTCATGTCGGGCATCATGATGTCGAGCAGCACCAGGTCTACCGGCATCCGGCCGAGCAGCTCCAAGGCCTGCCGCGCGCTCTCGGCGACCTCCACGCGGTAGCCGGCGCGTCCCAAGCGACGGGCGAGCATATCCCGGTTAGCCTCCTCGTCATCGACGACGAGCAAAGGACCTCGAGTTGCGTCCAGTGGTTGCGCCGGAGATTTCTGAACCGCCATCTTGCCTCTTGCTTTTCCGCCCGTGCGGCGCGATCAACTCAAAGTCGGGCACTCTTTCTCGCGATAGAGGAACTTGTCGGCCCGGGCGATCAGATCCTGCGCGGACTCGCCCGGGCAGTACTCCGCCGCGCCGACGGCCACGGAGATGGGGATGGAAACCTCCCGGTCGCCCGCCGCCAGCCGGTAGGCTCCGCTGCACATGGCCGCCAGTTCCTTGGCCCGCTCGAGGGCGACGGCCAGCCGGCAGTCCGGAAAAATGACCAGAAACTCATCGCCGCCCC
>JBBIMZ010000553.1:0-2939 GCA_037444135.1 Solibacteraceae bacterium | reverse complement strand
AGCAGAATGCGCCCGCCGGGCTTGACGACGTGCTGGGCGGCGCTGGCGCCTTTGATGGACTGGTAGAAGGTCAGGTCCAGAGGGTAGCCCGCGGCCGAAGTGATGGCGGCGTCGGCCGGCGCGTCGATCTCTTCGAGCAGGGCGCGCGAGACGAACTCAACCCCGGCGCGGTGAGCGGCGACCGGCTCTCCGGCGAAAATCCCGGCGATGCGGCGCTCCCGGTTGATGGCCACTTCGACGGAGAAGTCGTGGCGGGCCATCCGGGCGATTTCAAGCAGCTCGGCATGGAGCGGGTTGCCGTCGACGAGGCCCTCGGCCGAGCGCGGATCGCGGATGAACCGCGGGCTGTGGAGGAGCTGAATGGTCTCCTGCGCCGCCAGGCCCGGAGCCACCAGTTTGCGGCCGCCGGAAAAGCCCAGCATGAAGTGAGGTTCGATCAGGCCGAGCGACAGGCGCAGGTCGGCGGCGACGAAGCGTTCATCGATGTAAACCGGCGTGCCCAAGGCGGTCCGGCCGAGATACCGGTGCATCTCCGGCCGCCGCGCCAGGTGATTCTCGACGCGGTAGCGGGCGGCGATCTCCGGGCCGACGATCTCCTCGATTTCGGCGTCCGTGGCAGGACGGTGCAGCCCGGTGGCGATCAGGATGGTGATGCCGGCGCGGCCCACGCCGGCGGCCTCGAGGCGGGCCAGGACGGCGGGCAGCACGAAGGCGTTCGGCGCCGGGCGCGTGATGTCGCACACGGAGATGGCCGCGGAGCGCTTGCCGCGCGCCAGCTCGGCGAGCGGGGGCGCGCCGATCGGGCGGTCCAGGGCGCGCTCTAGGGCGGCGGCCGGGTCCGGGAGCGGCGCGGCCGAGCGCGCCTCCAGAATCCGGTAACGAAACCCCTCCGGCAACTCCAGTTCCAGCCCAGTCCGGCCGAAGGCCATCTGCACGCGCATGTGGCCATAGATTAACACAAGTAACCGCTCCGAATCCGAATCCAGCCTGTTCAAATTTGCGTCTACTAAGCCGATAAGGAGGGGAGCGGTCCGGTCCCGGCTTCGGCAAGGCGATTGCTCGGACCGGGGCGGGGCCAGGGAGTTTTGGTCATGTTGATTTCGACGTTAATCGCCGGGCTTCTGGTCGTTGCGCTGTTTCTCTCGATGATTGCCTCTTCGCCGCGCGCGGGCGGCAAGTGACATCCGGACACAGGGGCGGAACGTTTCGCCACAGGCTTTCCGCTACAATAGCCTCCATCGCCGACTCGGAACCGACTGCCGAACAGGAGCGCCGCTTCTACGATCACGTCTACGCCGCCCACTTGCGGCTGCCCGATCACGCGCTGGTGGTGAACCGGCACGTCATGCGGGCGCAACTTGAGGATCCCAGGGCGACGATCTACGAGCGCCGCCGTCTCTATCGGGGCGTGCTCGAGCGGTTGCTGGCCGAACCTCTGGCCGGGCGCCGCGTGCTCGATTATGGCTGCGGTCCCGGCGACTGGGGCGTGCTGCTCGCCACGGAGGGGGCCCAGGTGACGCTGCTCGACCTTTCGCCCGTGGCGATCGAGCTGGGGCTCCGGCGGGCGCGCGCCAGCGGGGTCGCCGGCCGGGTGCGGGGCGTGGCCCGCGACGCCAGCGACCTTGGCTGCTTTGCCGACGGCGAGTTCGACCTCGTCTTCGCCAGCGCCTCGCTGCATCATACGCTCAAATACCCGGCGGCCTTCGCCGAGCTGGTGCGCGTCCTCAAACCCGGAGGAGAGCTGATTCTGGCGGAAACCTACGGCAATAATCCCGTACTGAATCTGGCCCGGCGGCTGCGGGCGCGCCTGGCGCGGGAGCCGGCCGAGCAGGGTGAGGGTATTGTCCTCTCCGAGCGGGAGCTCGATCTGCTCCGGCGCCACTTCCGCCGCGTCGAGGTCTTTCCGATGAACCTGCTGGCCATGGCCAAGCGGTTCTTCCGCGGCCGCTTCACCCGCCCGGGGGTGCGCCTGCTCCTCGGCGCGCTCGAAAAGGCCGATTCGGTGCTGCTGCGGCTTTGGCCGGCGCTCGGCCGGTATTGCGGCGAGGTAATCGTCGTCGCGGTGAAGTAGCGGCGCTATACTCTGGGGGATGACGAGCGCATCGCCTGGGAATGTCCTCACCCGCCGCCGACTGCTGGCTTCGGCGGCCTTGCTTGGGGCCCGCGCCTTCGGCCAGCGCGACTACTCCTCGCCGAATCCGGTCCGCTATCCGGATCCCGACATCGTTTCATTGGACAAGCGCTTCGACAAATACCGAATCGGCAATACGCCGATCCGGCGGCTGCACACGGGCATGCTATGGGCGGAAGGCCCGGCTTGGAACGGCGTGGGCCGGTATCTGGTCTGGAGCGACATCCCGAACGACGTCCAGATGCGCTGGCTGGACGAGGACGGCCACGTGAGCGTGATGCGGCGCCCGGCCGGCAACTCCAACGGGAACACCTTTGACCGGGAAGGCCGCCAGCTCAGTTGCGAGCACGGCAACCGCCGCGTGGTGCGCTACGAGCACGACGGGCGCCTCACGGTGCTCGCGGACAAATTCGAGGGCAAACCGCTGAACGCGCCCAATGACGTCGTCGTGCACCCCGACGGAGGCATCTGGTTCACCGACCCCGGCTACGGGAGCCTCCTCGATTACGAGGGCCACAAAGGCCGGCTGGAACTCAAGGAAGCCGTCTACCGGATCGATCCGCAGAGCGGCGCCGTCGCCAAGGTGACCGACGAGATCTTCAAACCCAACGGCTTGTGTTTTTCGCCCGACTGGCGGCGGCTATACGTGGCCGACACGGGAGCCACCCACTATCCGGAGGCGCCGCGCAACATCAAGGTCTGGGACGTGGTGGACGGCCGGACGCTGCGCAACGGCCGCCAGTTCGTCTCGATGGAACTGGCCGGCAAGGGCGCGGGGCTGGCCGACGGGATCCGGGCGGACACCGAT
>JBBIMZ010000552.1:0-2940 GCA_037444135.1 Solibacteraceae bacterium | reverse complement strand
CAGGAAGGCATGGCGGTCGATGCCGGCGGCTTTCGTCAGACGGCGCTCGGGTCCCCAGGGGCCGGGCGGAGTCCGCTGCCGCAGCCAGACGTCGTAGTTGTTGTCCGCGAAGCGATGCCAGGCCACCGACAGCGTGCCGCCGGCGTCGACCGCGACCGACGGGTCGTAGCTGGAGCCGCCGCCCTCGCTCACAGGCTCGGGCGGCGTCACTTTCCCATCGCGGTAGGAAGCCAGGTAGATCCCTCTGGCGCCGCCGCGGTTCGACTCCCAGGCCACCCAGAGGGTCCCGCCGCGCCAGGCGCCGGCCGGATTGGTGTCGGCAGCGGGATGGCTATCGAGCGCGATCGGCTTGCCGGGTCCCCGCGCGGTGCACTCGACGGCGTAGATATCCCAATTGCGGCGGTGCTCCGCCGCGTACACGACGTAGACGCGGTCGCCTGCCGCAACGACCTGCGGCGCCAGCACGAACGTGCCGCGCCCGCCGACAATCTCCCAGTTGCCCAGGCTGCGGAAGGCGTTGCCCTCGGCACGGTAGCGCGCCACCTGGAGCGAATCGGCGCCGTCGCGGAAGCTCACCCACGCCACATAGAGACTGCCGTCGCCGACCGACGCCATGGAAGGCTCGTCGTTGAAGCCGGCATCTTCAGCCAGCGGCGCCACCCGAATCGGAGGGAACTGGCGCTCCTGAGCCGCGAGCGCCGGGCAGAACACCGAGAGCAAGCAGAGCCCGAATCCGCGCATCAACTGAATGGTACCCGCTCGCGCGGCTCACCAGGCCTCGGCCTGCGGCGGGCGCAGCGACCAGGCGTAGGCCAAGATCCGCTCGAGGTCTTCCTCCGACAGGATCTTGGCCCAAGTGGGCATGTACAGCGGCGGGGCCGGCTTATTGGGATCTTCGAGCGCGGGCGTCTTGCCCCGGCGAATGATGGCTTTGACTTCCTCGGGCGTGTAGTCGTCGGCCAGATGGATCAGGGCGGGCACTTCGCCGCCTTGGCTGTTGGGGTTCTTCACTCCGCCCTTCAGATCCCGGCCGTGGCAGCCCACACACCCGAACCTGAGCGTTCGCCGCCGCCCGTTCTCGATCAGGGCGGCCGCGGAATCGAGCGGCCGGCGGTGCTCTGGGAAAAGCGCCCGGGCATCCTCGGCGCCGGCCTCGCCCAAGAACGCGATGAGGGCGCGGCGGGCCGAGGGCGAGAACGCGTAGTAGGGCATGGCGACGGACCGCGGGCTGACGTCGGGCTGCTCGAGCTGGCGCTCCAGGTACTTCATGGAACGGCGGCCGGTGATGCCCGCCAGGTCGGAGGCCGCCCGTCCCCCGACGCCGCCGAGTGAGTGGCACCGAATGCAACCGGCTTCGGCAAACAGCAACCGGCCTTGTCCGGCGGTGGGCAGAACAGGCACGCTCAAGTAGTATTCGGCCATGGGAGCCGTGGTCAGCGATAGCATGAACAGGGTGAGCGCCTCCATCTCCTCGCGCGAGAACTGAAAGTCGGGCATGGGAGAGGCGGGTGTGACCGAACGAGGATCCCGGAAGTGCTGCTCGAGCCACTCCGGCGTGCGTTCTTTGCGGGCCTCGTCGCTCAAGTCCGGGCCGATCGTGTTGCCGAAGCCGTTCAAACGGTGGCAGCCGGGGCAGCCCCGCGTCCAGAAGATCCGGCGCGCGATGGTGATCTCGGGCGCCCCGGGAATCTCGCCCTCTCTGTGGCAGCGGCCGCAGGCGGCTCGCAGATAGCGCCTCGGCAGCCTCGGCTCGCGCCAGTTCGCAACCGGGCCGTGGGCGCCCTCCTTTTCCGTAGCAAGGCCCTGTCCTCCGTGGCAGACCGTACAGCCGAACCGGGCGATCCGGTGCGGACCGAGATCCGGATGGGTGCGGTAGGGATGCGGCGCGTCGCGCAGGCCGGGATCCTCGACGCCGAGGTGGCACGTCGGGCAGCGATCAGCGCGGCGGAGGCCCGGCAGCAACACTTGCTTGATCTCCAGTGGCGCGCCGAGCAGGCGGCTGCGGGCGGCCGGATCCTTCTCCAGGCTCGCGGCCAGGGCGAAGAAAGCCCGCTGGTAAGTCTTCCATTGAGGGCGGCTCGCCTGCACGATGGCGGCGACGGTGAGGACGAGCACTCCCAGGCTCAGCAAGGCGAATACGCGCCGGTCGCGGCCGTCCATAACTCAACCTCCCCAGGGCAGCACGAACTTCCAGCCCTCGCCGCGAAACCACGCCCCGATCAGAATCAAAACCAGGTTGGCGAGCAGCACGATCGAAAACACCCAGATCGCCAGCTTCCGCTGCGACGGCCGGCGCTCGGGACTGGTGTCCAGATAAGGCAACGCCACGAGCGCCAGGATCATCAGTGCGGGCGCCGCGACACCGCCGAAGAAAGCCGAATAACTGACCAGCTCCTGGATCCCGAGGAAGTACCAAGGCGCTTTAGCCGGGTTCGGCGTCTTGGCGGGATTGGCCATCTCCTCGAGCGGCGCATCCCAAACGAGCGAAACCGCCATCATCACCAGCAGAGTCGCCAGCAGCGCCACCCCTTCGCGGTAGAAGGCGAACGGATAGGCCAGCACCACGTCTTCCTCACCGGCGGCCGCCGCCGCGGCGGCCACCCTCGGGGCCGCTACGGCGACCGCGCCCGGCCGATCCGGACCCGCACTCGAAATGACTGCCGCAGCCGCGGGCCGCCGCACCCTCGAATCGGCGAACCTGTCCGGTCCCGGCGCCCCTTTTCCGGGGGGCGGCGCCAGGCCGCCGTCCTTGCGAATCCGCCAGAAGTGCACCATGGTCAGGGCGGCCATGGCCGCCGGCAGCGCGTAGCCCATGCCGCCGATCGAGGAGGGCTGGTAGACGGTGCCGGCGCCGCGGGACTGGAAGTAGTGCGTCATGTAGAGCCGGTTGGCTCCGGCGTCCATCGTCACCACCGCGCGCTCGTCCAGCCGGCGCGCCAG
>JBBIMZ010000551.1:0-2944 GCA_037444135.1 Solibacteraceae bacterium | reverse complement strand
TGGGAGTACCATGTGCCGGCCGGCAAGCTCTTCGTCTCCGACGGCGAGTTCGTCTACTTCTACAGTCCTTCGGCCAACCGGGTGGAGAAGATGCGCCTCAAAGACAGCGGCGACATGAGGGTTCCTCTGGCGTTCCTGATCGGCCGCGTGGATCTGCGCCGCGACTTCCGCGAGTTTCGCAGCCGTCCTGAGGGCGACGGCCTCCACATCGCCGCCCTGCCCCGGTCCGAACGCTCGCTTTTCACCCAGGTCGAGTTCGTCGTCGCGCCCGACCACCGGATCCGCCGCCTCGTCGTTCGAGGCGAGGACGGCTCGGTGATGAGCTTCCAGTTCGCCGAAGAGCGGATCGATCCGCCGCTCGCCCGCGACCTGTTCCGCTTCCAGGCGCCCCCCGGCGCCGAACTGGTCGAAGTGCGCGGCGACGGCGTGGTGGAGTGAACGATGGCGCAATTCCTGCTCAAATACGCCGACGCGCGGGGCCAGATCCACCAGCAGGTAGCCGAAGGGAGTTCGGAGAAGGAGCTGCGCGAACGCTTTACCGAGCAGGGTTTCCTGGTCTACTCGATCCGGCCGCGGGGCCAAGCCCTGGCTCTCTCGCAGCGCCTTACCGGCCGCCGCAAGAAGCTCAACCCGGAAAGATTCCTCATCTTCAATCAGCAGTTCGTCACCCTCATCCGGGCCGGCCTGCCGATCCTCAAGTCCCTGGACCTGCTCGCCGAGCGCCTCACCGAGCCCAGGCTGGCCCGCTATGTGCGCGCCGTGCGCGACGAGGTCAAGAGCGGCGCGGCGCTTTCGGAAGCTTTCGCCGCCCAGGGCGTCTTTCCCGCCATCTACGTCACCTCGGTGATGGCGGGCGAAAAGAGCGGCTCGCTGGCGGAAGTCCTCGATCGCTATATCAGCTACCAGCGCTTGGCGCTCGCCGTCCGCAAGAAGATCCTCCTCTCGCTGCTCTACCCGTCCCTGCTCGTGGTGCTGGTCATCGCGCTCATCGTTTTCCTGGTCACCTACGTCGTGCCCAATTTCGCCCAGCTTTACCAGTCCATGCAGACCGAGCTGCCGGCCGTCACCCAGGTGCTGATCGCCGTCGGCACCACCGCCCGCAACTACATCCTGGCGGGCGTGGCGGCTCTGGCGGGGGCGGCGGTCATGTTTCGCTGGTGGTCGCGCGCGGAGGGCGCGCAGCAGCGGCTGGACCGCTGGAAGCTGCGCACGCCGTTGCTGGGCGAGATCTGGATCAAGTACCAGGTGGCGCAACTGGCGCGCGTGCTGAGCACACTTCTTCTGGGCGGCATCCCGCTGGTGCAGGCGCTCGAGACCGCCGGCCACTCGCTCGGCTCCAGCCTGCTGCGCCAGGCGCTCGAAAAAGTCCGCAAAATGGTGAAGGAGGGTCAGGCGCTGTCGGCCGCGCTCCAGGCAGCCGGGATCTTCCCGGACCTGGCGATCGACATGGTCGAAGTCGGCGAATCCACCGGCGCGCTGCCGGCGATGCTCGCCAGCGTCGCCGAATTCTACGAGGACGAGGTCTCGACGGGCCTCCAGGCGGCGCTGTCGCTGATCGAGCCGGCCATCATGATCTTCATGGGCGGCTTCGTCGCCTTCGTGCTGATTTCCCTCTACCTGCCGATCTTCTCACTGGCCGACACGCTGAGGTGAACCATGGCGACCAACTACGCGCTCCCGAAAGACGCCGAGCAGGAGGCGGAACAGGCCCGGGCGCTCGCCGCCCGCTACCGCTGCGAATTCGTGGACCTGCGCCAGGTGCGCATCGATCACGACCTGTTCACCTCGATCCCGGTCGACCTGATGTTCCGCTACAACTTCGTGCCGCTGCGCGCCGCCGACGGCACGCTGGAGATCGCGCTGGCCGACCCGCGCAATCTCAACCTGATCGACGAACTCTCGATCCTGCTCCAGAAGCGGCTCAAAGTCAAAGTCGCCACGCTGTCGCAGATCTCCGATCTGCTCAAGAAGACCGAGCAGTCCCAGCGCGTGCTCGAGGAGGTCACCGAGGGCTTCACGCTCGACGTCGTCGCCGAAGAGGAGGGCCAGGAGGAGACGCTGTCGATCGAGCGCCTCACCGCCGACAGCGACATCGCGCCGGTGATCAAGCTGGTCGATACGACCATCTTCAACGCCCTCGAGCGGCGCGCCAGCGACATCCACATCGAAACGCGCGACCAGGAAGTGGCCATCAAGTACCGCATCGACGGCGTGCTCCACTACGCCATGCCGCCGATCGCCAAGGACTGGCATTCGGCCATCATCTCGCGCATCAAGGTGATGAGCGAGCTCGACATCGCCGAGCGGCGCATTCCGCAGGACGGGCGCTTTCGCGTCCGCTACAAGAACCGCCTCATCGACTTCCGCGTCTCGATCATGCCCACCATTTACGGCGAGGACGCCGTGCTGCGCGTGCTCGACAAGGAGTCGATGAGCGAGAAGTTCAAGCAGCTCTCGCTCGAAGTCGTGGGCTTCGCGGACGACGATCTGGTCAAGTTCCGCCGCTACATCAAAGAGCCGTACGGGATGGTGCTGGTGACCGGCCCGACCGGCTCGGGCAAGACCACCACGCTCTACGCCGCCCTGAGCGAGATCCAGAACGACGAAGACAAGATCATCACCATCGAAGACCCGGTCGAGTACCAGATCAAGGGGATCACGCAGATCCCGGTCAACGAAAAGAAGGGCCTCACCTTCGCCCGCGGCCTCCGGTCGATCCTGCGGCACGACCCGGACAAGATCATGGTGGGCGAGATCCGCGACCAGGAAACGGCCCAGATCGCCATCAACGCCGCGCTGACCGGCCACCTGGTGTTCACCACCGTCCACGCCAACAACGTGCTCGACGTCATCGGCCGCTTCCTGAACATGGGCGTCGAGCCGTACAATTTCGTCTCGGCTCTCAACTGCATCCTCGCCCAGCGGCTTGTGCGCGTCATCTGCG
>JBBIMZ010000550.1:0-2953 GCA_037444135.1 Solibacteraceae bacterium | reverse complement strand
TATCGACGAATTCGGCGGACTGTTCGGCCGCATGCCGCTCTACACCGGGCTGGCGGCCGAGGATGCGGGCGCCATCGTGACGCGCCTCCGCGAGGGCGGTGTCCGCTACCGGCTGGCCGACAACGGCGCGACGGTGCTGGTGCCGTCGGCGCAAGTGGCCGAGATGCGGCTGCAGATGGCCTCCTCCGGGTTGCCACGGAGCGGCCGCATCGGCTTTGAGCTGTTCGACCAGACCAACTTCGGCGCCACCGACTTTGCCGAGCAGGTCAACTACCACCGCGCGCTCGAGGGCGAGCTGGAGCGGTCGGTCATGGCGCTGGCCGAGGTCGAGCGCGCGCGCGTGCACATCACGTTGCCGAAGGAGTCCGTGTTTCTGGAATCGCGCCGGCCGGCCAAGGCGAGCGTGCTGGTCAAGCTCCGGCCGGGTGCGCGCCTGGCGCCGCAAAATGTGCTGGCGATCTGCCATCTGGTGGCGAGCGCCGTCGAGGGCCTCGAGCCGCAGGCGATTTCGGTGCTGGACATGCAGGGCAACCTGTTGAATCGCCCGCGGCCGCCCGAAGATCCGGAGACGGGCAAGCCCTCCGAGGCTCTGCTGGAGTACCGGCAGAGCATTGAAAAGGAGCTGCTGGCCAAAATTCACTCGACGCTGGAGCCGCTGCTCGGTCCGGCCGCTTTCCGCGCCAGCGTCAGCGTCGAGTGCGACTTCACCTCGGGCGAGCAGAGCGAAGAGATTCTCGATCCGACGCGCTCGGTGATGATCTCCTCGCAGCGAACCGAAGACACGGGAGGCTATCCGGCGGCCTCGGGGGTGCCGGGAACGGCTTCGAACCTTCCTCGGCCGACCTCCAGGCCGGCGTCGTCGGCCCGGGGCTATACGCGCAGGACGGAGAACATCGCCTATCAGTCCAGCCGCACGGTGCGGCGCCTGCGCATCCCGCAGGGAACGATCAAACGGATGTCCGTGGCGCTGCTGGTGGACCACGCGGTGAGGTGGGAGGGCGCCGGAGCGAACGCCAAGCGCGTCGTCGAGCCTCCTTCGGAAGAGAGGCTGAAGGCGATCCGGGCGCTGGTGGCGGGAGCGGTCGGCCTGGAGCCGGCGCGCGGCGACCAGCTCACGGTCGAGAGCCTGCCGTTTGAGGCCACGCAGAACTGGCGGCCGGAGGAGCCGCCCTCGGCGCCGGCCCCGCGCGGTCTCCCGTGGCCGGGTTGGTTGCCGGAGCCGCTCAGAAATACGAAGGTGATGGCGGTGGCGGGAGCCGCAGCGGCCTTGCTGCTCGTGCTGGCGGTGGCGGCGGGGATGCTCATGTCGCGGCGCCGGCGCCGCCTGAAAATGAAGGCCGCGGCGGCTCTGGGCGCAGGCGAGGGTCCGGCCGGTGAGTTGCCGGCCGGCAAGACAGAGGGCGGACAACTGGAGGGCCATCTGGCCGAGCAGACGGCGCAGAAAGCGCGGCTGGAGCAGGAGGCGATGCAGGCGCTGCGGCTGCCGGCGGTGAAGACCAAAAAGAGCGAAGTGCTGGCCAAGCATCTGGCCGAGGAAGCCAAGAAAGACGCGCCGGGCTTGGCGCAGGTATTGCGGACGTGGCTGCATGAGGAAGCCGACTAGCGCGCGATGATTCGCAACGCCTTACCGGAAGATCGCTTGACGGGGATCCGCAAGGCGGCCATCCTCACCGTAGTCGTGGGCGCCGAGGCGGCCGCGGAGATCCTGCGGCATCTGAGCGAAGACGAAGTAGACACCATCAGCCGCGAGGTCGCCCAGATGGGCGCGATCCCGCCCGAACAGGCCGAGAAGGTGCTCGAGGAGTGCCACCAGATGCACCTGGCCCACAACTATGTGATCAAGGGCGGCATCGATTACGCGCGGCAGCTCCTCATCCAGGCGTTCGGCCCGGAGCGGGCCAAGAAGCTGCTCGACCGGCTCATGAAAGCACTCGGCAGCGATGCGGCGAGCTTCGAGTCGCTCCAGCGGGCCGATCCGCAGCAGCTCGCCAAATTCATTCACGCCGAACATCCGCAGACGATCGCCTTAGTGCTCTCGCACCTGAACGCCTCGCAGGCGGCCGCGCTCCTGTTCTCGCTGCCGCCGGAGATCCGTTCCGACGTGGTGCTGCGCATGGCGAGCCTGGAGCAGATCTCGCCGGAGGTGGTGGGGCGCATCGCCGGCATCATCGGCCAGAAATTGAAGGCGCTGGGCGAATTCAGCCGCGAGTCTTACGGCGGCGTGCGGGCGGTGGCCGAGATGATGAACCGTCTGGACTCGACGACGAGCCGAGAGATTCTGGCGGCGATCGAGGAGAAGGAGCCGGTTCTGGTGGAGACGATCCGGCACCTGATGTTCGTCTTCGAGGACATGCTGCTGATCAGCCAGGAAGGCATCAAGGAGGTGCTGGCGCGCGTCGACCGGAAACTGCTGACGGTGGCGCTCAAGGGTACGAGCGACCGCCTCAAGGACCATTTCTTTCAGTGCATGTCGCAGCGCGGGGCGCAGATGTTGCGCGAGGATCTGGAGGCGCTTGGGCCGGTCAAGATCAAGGAAGTCGAGGCGGCGCAGCAGCAGATCATCGCCATCGTGCGGCAGCTCGAGGCCGAGGGCGTCATCAGCCTGCGCGGCACCGTGGGCGAGCAATATGTCGTCTAGGATTCTCAGCGGGGAGACGGCCAAGACGGCCGCGCCGATGCTTTGGCGCCCGGCCGGCGCTTCTCCGGCGCATGTCGGGCCCGTGGCGGGCGCCAGCCCGCCGGAAGGCGACGCCGCCGCACTCCAAGCCCGGCTGAGCCGCCTGGAATCGGAGTCGGCGGCCCGCGAGGTGCAGGCGCGGAAGGCCGGCTTCGAAGAAGGGCAGGCGGCGGCGCGCCGGAATCTGGAAGGGCCGTGCCGGGAGGCGCTGGCGCGCGCGGCGGAGGCGGTCGCCGAACTGGCCAGGCTGCGGCAGCGGCTGCGACGGGAAGCCGA
>JBBIMZ010000549.1:917-2957 GCA_037444135.1 Solibacteraceae bacterium | reverse complement strand
TGCTGCGGCAGAAATTCGATCAGCAGTGGTCGCTGCGGCGTTCCGGCAACGACGAAGCAGAGCAGCAGCGCCTGCTGAACCTCCTGCGCGAATCGCTGTTGCGGCTCGAGGCGCGCTTGAGCGCCGGCAACGTGCGCCTCTCGGATCTGCTGAATCTCCGCGCGGGCGACGTGCTGGCGTTTGACTACCCGGCCCAGCGCCCGGTTACGCTGGAAGTCGACGGCTGCCGGCGCTTTGACGGGTGGGTGGTCAGCGACGGCCGCAAGCGCGCCTTCCAGATCGAAACGCCGGCGCCGTCCGACCAGGGCAAGCGGGTCGAGCGCCGGCCGCTCCGCTCGCTGATCGCCGATCACCGCTGAGCGCCTCGCGAGTGTTCCAATCGTCAGTGGTCCCATAAGCGGCCAAGTTCGGCTGAATCGGTCCTTCCAGGATCAGTCTAAACCCCGGAGTCCACTCCAGACTCAAGAGCGAAGTCGCCGGGATCGCCGGCCTTGACGGGCCGGAGGGAAATCTGTAAGCTGAGGGAAACCATCGAATTCCTCTGGGCGCGAGATGTATCGGATCGCGGGCAGCGCAGCTGTGTTGTTGCTGGGCGCCGTTCTAGCCGGCCGCGGGCCTGAGTTCGCCGAAACCGTGGCGCCGTTCGTCCGCCGGAACTGCCTCGCCTGCCATAACGGCAAGCTCCCCACTGCGGGGCTTGACCTCGAGCGGATGCTCGATGCGGGCGCCGCCGGCGCTTCTGAGACCTGGGAAAAAGTGCTCGACAAGCTCCGCGCCGGCGAGATGCCGCCGAAGGGGCGGTCCCGGCCCGATCCCCAGGCGCTCGCCGAAGTGCTGGCCTGGATCGAGGCTCGGCTGGCCGCTGAGGAACGCCGGGCGGCCTTCGACCCGGGGCGCGTGACGGTCCGGCGGCTTAACCGCGCCGAGTACAACAACACCGTCCGGGACCTGCTCGGCGTCGATCTGCGTCCGGCCGACGACTTCCCCGTCGATGATTCCGGCTACGGCTTCGATACCATCGGCGACGTTCTTTCGGTCTCCGCAGTCCACCTGGAGCGGTACCTGGCCGCCGCCGAAAGGCTGGCGCGCGCCGCCGTGGTCGTCGACCGGCCGCTGCCGCCTACCGAGGAGCGCTACCAGGTCGAGCCGCAGCCGAACGCCGCCGGGGATCTGGCCTGGCCGGAGCAGTTCGAAATCCGCCACCGGTTTCCCGCCGAGGCCGATTACGAGATCACCTTCAGACTCGCCGGCCGCCGCCCCGACGGGCTCCAGCGCCTGCACCTGGAGCTCTGGCTGGACGGCGCCCGGATCGGCCTCTACGACGTCGAGCCCGGGCCGGGCCGGCGCAGCTTTGAAAACCGCCTGACGCTCCGTGAAGGCGAGCACCGGCTGAAGGCGGTGCTGCTCGTGGATAGCTCCAACGCGGACGATTCGCTCGGCGAGCATCCCGGTCCGAACTCCCGGGAAGCCAATATCGTGCTCGATCGTTTCGAGATCCGGGGCCCGTACAACCAGCGGCCGTGACGCCTGACGCCGGCTCACCGCCGCATCTTCCTCTGCGGCCACGCCGTAGGCGGGCATGCCCCGGACTGCGCCCGTCTGATTCTCAGCAATCTGGCTCGGCGCGCCTGGCGGAGGCCGGCTTCCGCGGACGAGATTGCGCCGCTCGAGCGCTTCGTGAATGCCGTCATCCGCGAGGGCGGCTCCTTTGAGGAGGGCATCCAAACCGCGCTGGCAGCGATTCTGGTCTCGCCGCGCTTCCTGTTCCGGATCGAGCGCGACCCGACTCCCGGCCAGATCCGCCGTCTCGACGGCTACGAGCTGGCTTCGCGCCTCTCCTATTTTTTGTGGAGCAGCATGCCTGACGAGGAGCTTTTCCAGCTCGCCGACGCGGGTCGCCTCCACCAGCCTGAAGTTCTCGAGGCGCAGGTGCGGCGGATGATCCGCGACGATAAAGTCCGGGCGCTCACCGAGAACTTCGCGGGCCAGTGGCTCCAGCTCCGGAACCAGGACAAAGCGCAGCCGGACCCGGAGAGCTTC
>JBBIMZ010000549.1:0-886 GCA_037444135.1 Solibacteraceae bacterium | reverse complement strand
GCCGCTCCGCCGCGCCATGCGGCGCGAAACTGAGCTGTTCTTCGAGGAGGTCCTGCGCCACGACCGGAGCATTCTGGATTTCATCGACGGCCGCTATACGTACGTGAATGAGCGTCTGGCCCGCCACTACGGCCTCGCCGGCGTCACCGGCGAGGAGTTCCGCCGCGTCGAACTCGACGGCGTGCAGCGCTCGGGGGTGTTGACGCAAGCGAGTGTGCTGACGGTGTCTTCCTACCCCACGCGCACCTCGCCCGTGCTGCGCGGCCTCTGGGTGCTCGAAAACATCCTCGGCGCTCCGCCCCCGCCGCCTCCGCCGAACGTCCCGCCGCTCGACGACAGCAAAGCGGGCTCGAGCGGGACGCTGCGCCAGCAGCTTGAGCGCCACCGCGCCGACCCGGGCTGCGCCGTCTGCCACGACCGGATCGACCCGCTCGGCTTCGGCTTGGAGAACTACGGGCCGACCGGCGCCTGGCGGACTCACGAAGGCAAGTTCCCGATCGACTCGGCCGGCCGGCTGCCCGGCAACCGGGTCTTCAACACGCCGGCCGAACTGAAGCGGATTCTGCGCGCCGAGGCGGACGCATTCGCGGAATGCCTCGCCGAGAAGCTGCTTACCTACGCCCTCGGGCGCGGCCTGGAGCGGCGCGACAAGCCGGCCCTGCGCTCGATCAGTCGCGCGGCCGCGGCCGCCGACTACCGGTTTTCCGCGCTGATTCTGGAAATCGTCAAGAGCCCGTTGTTTCAAATGCGCCGGGCTGAATCCGATCGTGAAAAAGGAGGCTAAATCAATGATCGCGACTGGGAAGCACCTGCCCCGCCGCACGTTCCTGCGCGGCCTGGGAACGTCGATCGCGCTGCCGCTGCTCGACGCGATGCGGCCGGTTTT
>JBBIMZ010000548.1:0-2981 GCA_037444135.1 Solibacteraceae bacterium | reverse complement strand
ACTGGGAGCTCGCCCGCCGCTCCGGGTTGAAGACCTCGGCCAAGGTGCAGTTCAATGTCACCTGGGAGATCTCGGCCGTTCCCTACGTTCCCGTGCCGCAGCTCATACTCGAGCATTGCCGGAACCTGCGCCGCGCCGGGATCTCGGCCGTCATGTTGTCGTGGACGTGCGGGGGCTACCCATCGCCGAATCTGGAAGCGGCTCAAACGTTGTTTTTCGATCCGGCCGCCTCTGCTTCGGAAGTCCTGCGGGCCGTGGCGCGGCGCCGCTTCGGGGAAGCGGCGGCCGATGAGGCCGTTGAGGCCTGGCGACGCTTCAGCGAGGCCTACCGGGAATACCCGTACGGGGTCGCCATCTACCTGATCCCGACCCAGCACGGCCCGGCCAACCTTCTGCGTTTTCACCCCACGGGTCACCGTCCCGGTATGATCCTGTTTCCGCACGACGACGTTCACGCCTGGTGCGGCCCCTATCCCCCGGAGGTCGTCGCCGGCCAGTTCGCCAGGATGGCCGCACTCTGGCGCGAGGGATTGAGCGTGCTCCGGCGGGCCGTCGCGGAGGCGCCGTTGCGGGCCCGAGCAGCCGCAGGGCGCGAGCTGGCGATCGCCGAAACCTGCCACCATCACTTCCAAAGCGTCGCGCATCAGGTGGAGTTCTACATCCTTCGTGAACGGCTCGGGGCCGCCGGCGGCGGCGAGCGCGCGCGGATCCTCGCCCGCATGCGCCAAATCGCACGGGCCGAGATCGACCTCGCCCGGCGCCAGTTCCTCATCGCGCGGCGCCATTCGGCCATCGCCTTCGAAGCATCCAATCACTACTACTACACGCCGCTTGATCTGGCCGAGAAGATCCTGAACTGCCGGCATCTGCTCGACTCCGTGCTGACCTGACGCGGGGTCGGATTCGCTAAGCTGAAAAAAGGATGCCGTCCAAAGTCACCGAGGTGATCGATGCGGCCGCCGCCATCGCCAAAGGGCTCGGCGTCACGCTAAGAGAATTCCTCTCGCCCACGATCACTGAGGATTACCCCGATTCGCCGCCGCGCTTTCAGGAGCGCTATCGAGGCGTTCACGTCCTCCAGCGCGACGAGAACGGCCTGGAGAAGTGCGTCGCCTGCTTTTTGTGCGCCGCCGCCTGCCCTTCCAACTGCATCTACATCGAAGCGGCCGAGAACACCGACGCAGTCCGCATCAGCGGCGGCGAGCGTTACGCCAAGGTCTATAACATCGATTACAATCGCTGCATTTTCTGCGGCTACTGCGTCGAGGCTTGTCCCACCGACGCCATCGTCCACGGACACGGATTCGAGATCGCCGCCTACAACACGGCCGAGCTCATTTACCGCAAGGAACAGCTTCTGGCGCAGCCGCTCGAGTCCTATCCGGAGTCGACCGTCACCGAGATGGCCGATTGATCGCGAGGGGCGCAGACCGCCATCGCCGCTAACCCAGGTAGTCGAACAGGCTGGTGCGCGGCATTCTGGCTTTGGCGTTCAGGGCGACTTCCTGTTGGAATCGCGCCTCGTTCATCGCGACGATCGCTTCAGTCAGGTCGGCGTCCTGGATCTCGCTGATGCGCGTTTTCAAGCTCAGCTCCTCCTTGCGCGCTGCTTCGGTCGCCGCCGCCACCTGGTTCTGGACCGTCCCATAGAAGGCGAGCTGGTCGTTCAGGTGCACCGAAGCCGTCCGGATCTGCGCGAGCGCCGCTCCGATCGCCGCTTCGTCGTTGGCCAGAAGCCCGGCGCGGAGATTGTTCAGCGCGTGAAAGACGTTCTTGGCCGGGTCGGGATGATCGAAAATCTCCGCCGCGGTCTTCGCTACCGTGATCCGCTGCCCGCCCGGAGCGGCCACCGTGCGTGTGGCGGCCGCGCCGAGGTAGGCGCTCACCGGATAGCTTTGCGACCAGTCCAGCGTATAGGCGATCTGTCCGTCGGCGTTCCCGCTGAAGATGTAGCGCCCTTCGACGGTGGTGTCGGCCAGATTCACCATCTGCGTGATCAGCGCCTCGACCTCGCGCGCGATGAGCAGCCGCTGGTCGGCCGAGGCCGTGCTCCCGGCGCCCTGGCTGCCCAACACGGCCGCGCGCTCGAGCCGCTCCACCGCCGCCGACAGGGTCTGTTCGGCCGTGTTCACCTCGGCCGTCACCCGGCCGAGATTGAACCGGATCTGCTCGGTAGCCGCCAACTCCGAGCGCAGCATCAGCAGCTGGCTGACTTGATCCGGGTCGTCGGAAGGCTCATTCAGGCGGCGGCCCGAGCTCACCTCGCGCTGCGCCCGCGCCAGCCGGTCCTTGATTCGCGCCAGATCGTCGAGGAATCGCTCCGTCTGCGGATCAAGTCGTCGCAACATCGGCTGCTCCCTTTTCTTACCGCAGGATGCCGAGCGTCGTTTCGGTCAGCTCGTCCAATACGGTGATGAGTTTCGCCGCGGCCTGATAGGCGCGCTGGTACTGAATCATCGCCGCCGCCTCCGCGTCCAGATCCACCCCGGAAACCTCCGCTCGCAGGTTCCTCGCCTGCACCAGGAGCGCCGACTGCGTCTCGGCCCCAGCCCGCGCGCTCGCCAGCGCCTGACCCGCCTGGCCGCTGAGCGAGCCGTAAAAGCCGGTGAAGCTGGCCCCGTTGATTTCGATGGAATTGGCCAACGCCGCCAAGTCCAGAGCATTCTCGTTGCCGCCGGGTGCCGACGGATACGCCGCCGCGATTTCCGCCCCGGTGATGCCTGTCACGGCGAGCGTGTACGCGGCGCCGAGAGCGGGATTGTACGTGAACAGGTTCACCGCCGGCGGCTGGCCGTTCAAGTCCACGCCGGCGGCCAGAATCGAGTTGATCCGGTCCGCCAGCGTCTGCGCGAGCTGATCGAGCGAGCCGAGGTACGCCGGTATGTTCTGATTGACCGCCTCGAGCAGGCCCGCCAGCCGCCCCTGATTGACTAGACCGGTGACCGCGTTGCCGGTGGAGTCGAGGATCGCCGTCTGCGCGC
>JBBIMZ010000547.1:1196-3004 GCA_037444135.1 Solibacteraceae bacterium | reverse complement strand
CAGGGCGCCGTCACCGGCGAGCAGGAGGGCGTCAGCGGCACGGTCGCCACCTGGGGTCGCGCGTGGGCCGAAGGCAACATCGGCTACCTGCGCGGCCGTGTCGCTCCGAACCGGGCGGGCGGCACGTTGCGGCTCGTGATGCCGTTCCATCCGCACTGGGCTTTCACGGCCGAGGGCGGCATCAACGAGACGCTCCTGTCTCCGCTGACCTACGGGCGTTTCGCGCTCGGCCTCCAGTTCGGCCACTTCCTCGAGCCGAAGCGCTTCGCCGAGGTCTCCCACCCGGTGCCGGCCGACATTCCGCGGCTGCGCTACGAGGTGATCAAAGAGCGCATCCGCACGGGTAACGACGCCCCGGTCGCCAACGCCGGTCCGGACCTGATCGGCATCCCGGCCGGCCAGGTCACGCTCGACGGTTCGGCCAGTTACGACCCGGACGGCGATCCGATCACCTACCGCTGGACGCAGGTAGCCGGGCCGCCGGTGGCGCTGTCGGGCGCGACTTCGGCGATCGCCACCTTCAACGCCGAGGACGGCAAGGTTTACGGCTTCCGTCTCGAAGTGACCGACAACCAGGGGCTCAAAGGCGTCGATTCGGTGAGCGTCACCGTCAAGGAAGCGCCGCGCGTGCGCATCATCAGCTTCTCGGCGACGCCGCCGCAAATCACCGTGGGCGGCATGGCGACGCTCAACTGGAACGTCGAGAACGCCGACGAGGTCGTCATCAGCGGCATCGGCAGCGTCGACAAGCAGACCGGCACGCGCATGGTCCATCCGACCGAAACGACCGTCTACACGCTGACGGCGCGCAACGCGGTCAGCCAGGCCACCGCCAGCGTCATCGTGGTGGTCGAGCGGCCCGGACCGAGCTTCATCCGCTGCTTCGTCACGCCGGCCAACATCATCGAAGGCGAGAGCGCCAGCATCTCCTGGGAGACCAAGTACGCCGACAGCGTCATGCTGAGCGGCGTCGGGGCCGTCCCGGTGACCGGCAACCAGGCGGTCTCGCCGACGCAGAACACCACCTACACGCTCACGGCGACCAACGCCGTCGGATCGACCAGTTGCAACCTGACGGTTCAGGTGACGCGGGGCTCGGTGCCGCGGATCATCAGCTTCAACGCCAGCCCGCTCGAGATCCTGGCTGGTTCGACCTCCACGCTGAGCTGGCAGGTGGAGAACGCCGATACGGTCACCATCGACGGCATCGGCCAAGTGAATCCGCGCGCCGGCACGGCTCCGGTAGCCCCGGCAACCTCCACGCAGTATGTCTTGACGGCGAGCAATCGCCTGGGTTCGGTCTCGGCGGCGGTCACCGTCGAGGTCATCCAGCGCGTCCGGATCACCAGCTTCACCGTGGATCCGGTCGAGGTGCAACCCAATCAGCCGTTCCGGCTGTCGTGGACTACGGAGAACGCCACGCAAGTGGTCATCTCCAACGCGCTCGGAACCCGGCCGCTGAGCGGCTCGGTGACCCTGTACGTTCCGGTCGAGACCACTTACACGATTGTGGCCTCCAACAAGCTGTCCACGGACACCGCCACGGTCACCATCCGGATCATCCAGCCGCCGCCCAAGGCGAACCGGCCTCCGGTCGCCAACGCCGGGCCGGACTTCGAGACGCTCAGCTTCGAGGTCTTGCTCGACGGCAGCACGTCGAATGATCCGGACGGCGACCCGCTGACCTACAGTTGGCGCGTGATCGGCCAACCGGCCGCTCTCAGCGGCGCCAACACGGCCCGGCCCCGGGTGCAGTTCCCCGGCCCGGGCACTTACGAGTTCGAACTGACCGTCACCGATCCGGGCGG
>JBBIMZ010000547.1:745-1186 GCA_037444135.1 Solibacteraceae bacterium | reverse complement strand
CCACCGACACCGTCCGCGTCACCTATCGCGGCTTGTAACCGCCGCTGTCCCCGCCCCCGCACGGCCGGGAGCGCACCTCCAGGCCCCGCTTCGCCCCCAGGCGGAGCGGGGCTTCTTGCCTTCCGGCCGCATTCAGCCTTGACCGCGGCGGCCTCCGATCCTATGATTGAGCATAGAAACGGCTGTCAGAAAGGGGGCCGCATGCAAGCCAAGGGCTTTGTCTCGATCTGCCTCCTCCTTTCCTGTCTGGCATGGGGGCAAGTACTTCCCGTGGGAACCGCCGACGGCACCGTGCGAGATCCGGCCGGCGCGCTGCTGCCGAACGCAACCGTAACTTTGACCAGCCGCGACACCGGCGCGGCACGGCTGATTTCACGCTCGAGCTGGGCGCGGTGACCGAAACCATCGAAGTGCGCGGCCAGGCGGCGCTGCTTGAAACCT
>JBBIMZ010000547.1:0-735 GCA_037444135.1 Solibacteraceae bacterium | reverse complement strand
ACGGCCGCCGTCAGCCGCAACATCGAACGCCGCCAGATCCAGGACCTGCCCTTGCTGGGGCGCAATCCACTCAAGCTCATGTTGCTCGCTCCGGGCGTGACGGCGAACGTCACCACGGGCAGCAGCCTTCTGGACGTCAGCGGCACCTCCTACGTCTCCGCCAACGGATCCAACCGGCGCCTGAACGAGTTTCTCCTCGACGGCATCCCGAACAACATCTCCGACCGCGTCAACTACATTCCGCCCGTCGATGTCGTCGAAGAGTTCACCATTCAGACCAACGCCCTCGACGCCGAATACGGCCACAACGCGGGCGCCTTCATCAACGTGACGTCGCGCTCCGGAACGAACGAATTTCACGGGCAGCTGTACGAGTTTTTCCGGAACGACAAACTCAACGCCAACTCGTTCTTCAACAACCGGTTCGGCCTCCCCAAGTCCGCTTTCCGCTACAACCAGTTCGGAGCCGCCGGCGGCGGCCCGATTGTCAAGAACAAGGTCTTCTGGTACTTCAACTGGGAAGGCGTGCGCCAGCGGACGCCGTCCACCTGGTTGCGCACTACGCCGACCGAACTGGAGCGGCAGGGCGATTTCTCGCAAAGCTTTGACCGTAATGGCAACGTGATGGAGATCCACGATCCGTTCTCCACACGGCTGGTCGAGGGCCGCTTCGTCCGCGACCGCTTCCCGGGCAACCGGATCCCTCCATCGCGCTTCGACCCGATCTCGCGGAAC
>JBBIMZ010000546.1:0-3041 GCA_037444135.1 Solibacteraceae bacterium | reverse complement strand
TCGGCGCCGAAAGGTCGGCGTCGGTGAACAGCACCCAGTCGCCCTCAGCGCGGAGCATTCCGTGGCGCACCGAAAAGCCTTTGCCGCGGTTGCCCGGATTGACCAGCAAGTGGACTTCCGGGTGCGCCAGCCGGAATCGTTCGACCACCTGGCGCGTCGCGTCGGTCGAGCCGTCGTCGACCACCAGGATCTCGAAGCCGGTCCAGCTGCCCGCCGCCAGATACGCCCGCACCGCTTCGAGTGTGGCGGGGAGCCGCTGCTGTTCGTTGTAGGCGGGAATAACGACGGAGATGAGCGCCAAGGCGACAATTATACCCGCTCCGCCGATGGCGGCCCGGCGCCGGCGGCTGCTAGAGTAATGGTCTTCGATGGCTCACTGCATATGCTTGTTGATCTTGCTGTCGGCGGCGAAGTGGGCGCCCGGCGCCGCCCTGGAGATGCTGCCCGAATACCTGCGTCCGGATCCCTACGGCGGGCTGGTGGCGGCCGACCGCCAGGCGTCTCCGGGAGACGTCGTTCTGCGCGGGGTGCGCGGCGGCTGGGTCTCCTTCCAACTGCTCGTGAAGCTTCCGCAACCGGGGCCGTACCGCCTCGATGTCAGCCTGCACGGCGCCGCCGGTAAGGTCGAAGCGGAGCTGTTTCGCGAGTGGTTCCACCGCGCGGCGCGAGACGGCAGCTATTACCCCGACGCCCTGATCCCTGTGGCTGCGCCCATCGAAGCCCGACTGCCCGATCCGGACAACAAGATCGAAGGGCAGACGGCTCAGGCCTACTGGGTGGATCTGTGGATCGCTCGAGACGCTCCGCCCGGAAGCGTCGCCGGCGAGGCGCTGCTCGAGTGGCAGGGCCGCCGGGAGCGCCTGCCATTCGAGCTCGAGGTTCTGCCCGCTTCAGCGCCGGAGGAGGACCGGCCGACGATCGATCACAACTCCTACGGGAGCTCCTGGATCGCGGCTTATTACAAGCCTCGAGGGCAGTCCGACGGCGAGTTCTATGCGAGCGACCGCTTCTTTGAACTGATTCACGCCCACCACCGGATCTTTTACGAGCACCGAGGCACGTTTCACCAGCTCGGCTACGGCCACGGCGGCAAGGTCGGCCCGGAGTTCGCTCCCGTGCTGACCGGCTCGGGGCGCAGCCGGCGCATCACCGACTGGACTCTCTACGACCGCCATTACGGGCCGCTGCTCGACGGCTCGGCTTTCGCCGGCACGCGGCGCGGTCCGAGGCCGATTCCGTTCGTCTATCTGCCGGTCAATCCTGAGTGGCCGGCGTCATTCCTGTGGTGGGGCGAGCCGGGTTACGAGGCCGAGTTCGTCAACGTGGTGGCCGAGATGGAGCGCCACTTCCGGGAGAAGGGCTGGACGCGCACGGTCTTCGAGTTGTTCTTCAACCACAAGAAGCGCTACAAGGCCTTCCCCTGGGACGGCGACGAGACGCGCTTTCCCGAGGACGACCGCTATTTCGTCGAATACCGCCGCCTGCTGCGCCGCGCCCTGCCCGCCGACACGCCCGTGCGCTTCCGCTTTCGCGCCGACGCCAGTTGGGCCATGGAGCGGCAGTTCCGGAGTCTGGCCGCAGTGGTCGACTTCTGGGTGTGCAGCCGCTCGCTGTTGAGCTGGTACGAATGGGCGCCGCCGCTGCTCAAACAGCGGGGCGACGTCGTCTGGTTCTACGGCGGTCCGCCTACAGCCTTCGAGGTTTCGGCGGCGATTACCAAATTCCCACTGACGGCCTGGATGTGGGGCATCGATGGCTACATCCACTGGCTGACGGTGAGCCCGGGCGCCGATCCGTGGTTCCGCTTCGAAGGCGGCGGCACGGCCCTGGTCTATCCGGGCGCGCGGTTCGGCATCCCCGGTCCGATTCCGAGCATCCGGCTGAAGCTCCAGCGGAACTGCGTGCAGGATCTCGCACTGCTCGACGAGCTGGCGCGGATCAAGGAAGGCGAAGTGCTGCGGCGGGAGGTTGCGGCGCGCTACAACCGCTCCCGTCCGGGCGACTGGTGGACGGGGCGGCCGAAGATCGCCGACACGCCGCCCTACGAGTGGTCGAACACCGATATCGACGAGGCGACCGATCTCGACGAGCGGCTCTTTGCACGGCTCGATCCGGCGGCTTGGCAGAGAGTGCGGGATTACGTGCACCAGCTTGTCCGGGAGGCTCGATGAAACGGCTGCTGATCGTTCTCGCCATGACCGCGCCGGCCGGCGCGCAGCTTGCCCGGCAGCTCGACGAGGTGGCCCGCACCGCTTCGGTGATCGTCGACGGCGACCTCGCCCGGCGGATCGTCACCGAGCGGGCGATGAAGTACCTGTTGAAGCAGGATCCGCGCGATCCCTACCTGGCCTCGGACAACTACGACGTGAACCATGAGGCCTTCATCCAGACCAAGAAGACGCTGATGCGTCTGGCGCGCCTGGTGGACTTTCCCTGCGACGTCAACCTCTGGCTGCCGGTTCCGACCGATCCGCCCCGGATCCACATCGCGATCCGCAACGTGCACGAGATGAGCCAGTTCTGGGTCTGGGGCGCGCTGCACCAGGAGATGTTTCCGGAGATGCGGGAGGTGCTCGCCACCGGTAAGCGCGTGACGGTGGCGAAGAAGCCCGGCTGGATCTCGGTCCTGGCGCCGGTCTACGACAGCCTGGGCGACGTGGTGGGGCTGGTCGAGGTGGTCAGCCGCAGCGCGCCGGATCCGCGGGAGAACGTGAAGTGACCCCGCGGTTCGGCGCCCGCCGCTGGGCCGGACTGGTGGGCGGGCTGCTTCTGTTTGCCGGGATTCTGGCCGCGCCCCCGCCGGCCGGAATGAGTCCGGCGGCGCAGAGGATGGCCGCCGTCGTCGCGCTCATGGCCTGCTGGTGGATTACCGAAGCGGCGCATATCTCGGTGACGGCATTGATTCCCCTGGCCGCCTACCCGCTGCTCGGGATCATGCCGAGCGCGGACGTGGCCCCGTATTACGCCAACCATCTGATTTTCCTTTACGTCGGCGGCTTCGTCATCGCCCTGGCGATGGAGAAGTGGAACCTGCACCGGCG
>JBBIMZ010000545.1:0-3070 GCA_037444135.1 Solibacteraceae bacterium | reverse complement strand
GGGGCAGAGCCGGCGCGAGGCCGCCTCGCGCGGCAGCAAGGAGGTCGGCACGGCGATCATCGCCTCGACGCTGACGACCGTAGCGGTCTTCGTTCCCGTGGTCTTCATCTCCGGCATGTCGGGCGAGCAGTTCAAACAACTGGCCTACGTGGTCTCCTTTGCGCTGATCTGTTCGCTCATCGTGGCGTTGACCGTCGTGCCGATGCTCTGTTCCCGGTATCTGCCCCGGCCGGTCAAGCCGCACGAGCGCCGGGGCTTGCTGGGCCTGCTCGACCGGGGCGCCTACCGGCTGATCGAAGGGCTGACCTCGCTCTATGTGCGCCGCCTCGGTTGGGCCGTAACGCACCGGGCGCGCGTCATTCTGGGGGCCGCCGGGCTGTTTGCCCTCGCGGTCTACCTGATTCCGCTCATCGGCGTGGAGCTCCAGCCCGAGGTGGATGAAGGGGAAGTGCGCGTCCGCGTCGAGATGGAGCCGGGGACCCGAGTCGAAGTCACCGATTCGGTCCTCCAGCGCATGGGGGCCATCGCCCGCCGGCTCGTGCCGGAGACTCGCCACCTGCAAATCGAGAGCGGCTCGTCGAGCCCGTTCCGCCCCGGCGGCCAGCACGTCGGCGAGCTGCGCCTGACGCTGGCGCCCCAGTCCGAGCGCAGGCGCTCCGCGGCGGAGATCGCCAACGTGCTGCGCCGCCAGCTCCAGGCCGAGCCGGGCATGTCGGTATACGTGCGCGCGGGCGGCGGCCTGTTTTCCCGCATCAGCCGCATGGGCGCTTCCGAGGGGGACCGCCTCGTCGTCGAGGTCCGGGGCCACGATCTGGCCGTGCTCTCCAACCTGGCCGACCGCGTGCGCGAGCGCATGGCCGCCATTCCGGGGGTCACCGACGCGCAGATCAGCCGCCGGCCCGGTCTGCCGGAGATGCTCCTCCAGGTGGACCGCGCCAAAGCCTCGTCGATGGGGCTGAACGTCTCCGACGTCGCCGATACCATGGAAACCGCCATCGGCGGCCGGCGCGCCTCGTACTACCGCGAGGAAGGCGACGAGTATCAGATCCTCGTCCGGTTGCAGGAGAGGGACCGGATCGATCTCAGCCAGGTGGGCCACATCCCGATCCGCACCCCCACCGGCCGCACCATCCCGGCGGAGAGCATCGTCCAGATGCGGCGCCAGGAGGGTCCGATCTCGATCTCGCGCGCCGACCAGCAGCGGGTCATCGAGGTCGCCGGAGCGATCGCCAACCGGGATCTGGGCTCGATCGTCGCCGACCTGGACCGCTCGCTGCGGGAACTGGATGTGCCGGCGGGCTACGAGCTCTCCTACGGCGGCGAGTGGGAGGAGCAGCAGAAGGCGTTCCGCGAACTCACCTTCGCCGCCTTTCTCGCGCTGGTCCTCGTCTACATGGTGATGGCGTCGCAGTTTGAAAGCCTCCGCGACCCGTTCATCATCCTGTTTTCGATTCCGCTGGCGGCGATCGGCGTCACGGCGTTTTTGCTCGCCACCAACACGACCTTCAACATCCAAGGCTTTCTCGGCGTGATCATTCTCGTGGGCATCGTGGTGAATAACGCGATCGTGCTCATTGACTACATCAACGTCCTGCGGCGCGACTACGGCGTGAAGCTCCACGACGCCGTCATGCAGGCCGGGCGCAACCGCCTCCGGCCGATCCTGATGACCACCGTTACGACGGTTCTCGGCCTGCTGCCGATGTCGCTGGGGATCGGGGAGGGCGGCGAGATTCAGGCGCCGCTAGCGCGCGTCGTCATCGGCGGCCTGGTGACTTCGACGGTGATCACGCTCGTGCTCATCCCGGTCGTTTACCTGTTGCTCGAGGAACGCACCGAGCGCGCCAAAGCGCTGACACCGGCCGTGCAGCCCGCTCCGGGGGATTGAGCGGAAGGCCCGGCGCCCCGAGTCATTTGATCAGCCGCAGGATGCCGAAGGCTTCCGGCGTATGGTAGCTCGGCGAGTTCACCGGGCGCCAGCAGATGTACTTCCGGTTCGGTTCGGCCCCTTCGATCCGGTAGAGGTTCAAGCGGAGCTCGTTGCCCGGTGCGGGCGGGCGTGGATCGATGGCGGCCCACGGAATCCGCATCAGGCAGTACCAGGTGCGGCGGGCCTCCTCGATCCGTGTCGCGGACTTCATGCCTGCGTTCCACGTCCAGTCCACCGTTTTTCCGGGCCGGTCGCGATCGACGTCCAAATCGACCCAGTCGTTCTGCGGAGAGACCTCGAACTCCTTGTAGCGGTTGATGTGCTCAAAGTCGTGTCCAATGAAAACCTCGACAACGTCGAAGTCCCACAAGCCCCAGGTTTCCCGGCCGGGGTCGGACTGGGGCCGCAGGTGCATCGATTCGTACTGCGAAATGAAGAGGAAATAGAGGTCCCGGTCAGTCCAGCGGCTCCGAATCTCGGTGCGGGCGCCGGGCACGGGCTCGCCGTACCGGCCCGAGGAAGTGACCACCGCCGGGGCGTCGCGCCAGTGACTCGAGTCCGGGTCGGGCTCCAGAGGAATGTCCCCTGCAGCGTAGCGGCTGAGCATGGCGCCATCGCCGGCTTGCCCGCAAGCCAAGCCGGCCCACAACAGGAACGAACACAAGCGCATTCCCCAAACGGATAGCAAAGCAGCGCCTGCCGCGCAACTTCATTCGGGGCGGCTTTCGGTCACGCGAACGGCCAGGCGGCCGCGGTGGAGCCGTACGGCGAGCTCGGCGCCCGGCGGGGCCTCGCGGGCGTCCCGGAGGATGCGCCCGGCTGGGCTGGCGACGATCGCGTAGCCGCGTTCGAGGATGCGAAGAGGGCTGAGCTGGTCAAGTTGTGCGGCCAGCGGGTCGAAGCGGTTGCGTGCAACGGCCAGCCGCCCCCGCATGCGTTCGGCCATGGCGGCGTGGAGCTGCTCCAGGCGCGGGCGCAGCTGCGCGAGCTGGTGGCGCGGATCGCGCTCGCGCAGGCGGGCTTCGAGCACCGCCAGGCGCCGCCGCTCCCGCTCGAGGCGCCAGCGCAGGCTGTCGCGCAAGCGGTACTCGAGCTCGTCCAGGCGCTGGAAGAGGAGTCCGACGGCGCGGCGCACGACTC
>JBBIMZ010000544.1:0-3076 GCA_037444135.1 Solibacteraceae bacterium | reverse complement strand
CACGTGCGTCGAGAGCGCCACGCGCTGCTCGGCGAAGATCACCGGACCGCCGAAGCCGATGCCGCAGCGGGCGTACGGCTTCGCCCTCCGCCACTCGCGCGCCAGCGACAGGATCTGGACCATCATCCACGCGGCGCCGCCCTCGCGGTCGGTGGCGCGCGATTCGCGTTGAATCATGCGCTCTCCGTCGAAGAGGGCCATGGAGAACTTCGTTCCGCCGATATCGATGGCGAGTGTGGTCATCCCTCGGCCGCCAGGACCTCCTCGGGCGAGGCCGTGCCAGTCCCTCGTTTCATGATTGTCACAGATGCGACCAGATTGCCGAGCCGGGCCGCCTCGACGGCGGAACCGGTGACGCGCATCGCCAGAGCCGCGCCTGCCGAGAAGCTGTCGCCGGCCCCGCAGATATCGACCGGGTGAGCCACCGGCCGCGTCCGCACCCATGTCCGGCGTCCCGGCTCGACGACGAGGGCGCCGTCGGCGCCGCGCGTCACGATCAGGCAGGGCCCGCCGATCCAGGCGAGCAGGCGCTCGAAGTCGACGATTCTGAAGGCGCGGCGGCAGGCCTCGGCGGCCTCGTCGTGGTTCGGCTTGACGATCACACGGCGGAACAGTTCGGCCCGCTTGCGCGAATCGACCCAGAAGACCTTCTCGGGATAGCGGCCGGCCAGTTCCGCCAGCGACTGCCTCACAGCGGCGGTCACCACACCGCCCTGAGCGGTTTCCGCCTGGTCGGACACCAGGATCACGTCGAAGGCGGGCACAGCCTGGCGCAGCCGCTCGAGCACCGCCTGCTCGAGATCTCCGGGAAGCGGCCGCGTATTGATGAAATCCACCCGCGGAAGGTCCTCGGCGCCCGTCTCCGAGTTGAGCAGCTTGGTGTAGGTGAACGTCTGGATCTCCGGCGACCGCACGATCAGGTCCGGCTCGATGCCGCGTTGCGCCAGCGTCCGCAACAGCTCGACCGCGAAGCCGTCATCGCCGATGGCGCCCAGCACGGCGACACGCCCGGCGCCGAGCGCGGCCAGGTTGCTCGCGACCGTCCCGCCGGCGCCCGGCGTCACTTCGGTCCGCGTGACCGCGATGCGCGGAATGCCGGTTTCGCGTGACGGCTCGGCCGAGGCCGGATCGTACTGGCACCAGCGGTCCAGGCAGATGTCGCCCACCACCAGCGCGGACAAGTTCCGGAAGCGTGAAAGAATCTCGGCGGTGCTCATCGCCCCCGGCGCAGCGCGCGCCACAGCGCCGGAAGCGTGGCGCGATGGTCGCCGCAAAAGTAGAAGCTCTCGCCGCCGTCGGCCACCGTGCGCACCAGAATCGTCTTGTGCGGCCGGAAATAGTAGCCGGGATCGCTCTTGGGGAGCTCGCGCCGGAAATCGCCGCCGATCGGCACCAGATCGAAGACGGCCGTCGTGAAGCGCCGGAGGGAGCGGCCTTCCTGAGAGGCGACGTTGCGCGCCATGGCGAGCGCCTTCAAGTAGACCTCCGGCGCCATCACCGCCGAGCCGAAGCTGAGCAGCACGCCGCCCTCGAGGCGCTCGACCGAGCGCGCAAAGACGAGGAAGTCGCGATAGCTGGCTGTCCCCCAGGCCGCCCCGTCACAGTTTGGATGCTCGTGCACGATGTCGTAGCCGATGCCGGCGTGCACGGTGGCGGGGATCGACAGCCGCCAGGCGGCCGCCAGCAGGCTCAGGTCGCGATGCGGAAAATCGCTCTCGGCGATCCGCCGGCCGGCGTTCTCGCCGAGGCCCAGCCCGCAGCGAGCGGCTTCGGCGACCACGTCGTTGAGTTCGCCCGTCTCGCGCCACAGGCCGAACTCGCCGGTGCGGATGTAGCGCGCCACGCTCTCGGTGGTGGCCCCGATCCGCGCCAGCTCGTAGTCGTGGATGGCGCCGGCGCCGTTCATGGCCACGTGGTCGATCCATCCGCCTTCCATGAGGTCGATCAGGTGGCGGCTGACGCCGGCTCGCACCAAATGCGCTCCCATCATGAGGATGCGGGCGGCGCCCGCGGCGCGGGCCGCCTCGAGACGCTGCGCCAGCACGGGCAGGTCCGGGTGGGAAAACTCCGGCGCCGGATCGCCGAGCGCGAGCCACCAGCCGAGCGAGAGATCGTGCACGCGCTCGGCCAGCGGCTTCAGCCGCAGACGGGAGCGGTCAAAGATGGGATACTTCGACGTCACCGGGGAAACAGCGTCCGCAACAGCTCGTCGCGCTCGAGGAAATTGGGAACGATCAGGTCGGCGCCCACGCCGGCGAGGCGGCGCCGTTTCCACTCGTTGACCCGGCGGCACTCCGGCTCGTCGGTGGCCACACCCACGGCGACGCCTCCGACCTGCTTGACGTTCTCGATCTCGACGTAGCCGTCGCCGAAGCCGAGCAGCTCCTCGCCGCGGCATTCGGCGCTCGAAATGATGCGCTGAATCAGGATCGCTTTCGAGAAGCTCTTGTAGTCGTCCAGCGCCCCGTAGACGCCGCCGTCGAAGAACCGCGTCAAGCCCAGCAGTTCGGCTTCGTGCCGCATGTAGTCTTGGTCGGTGCCGCTCGCCAGATACATCTTCAGACCGCGCTCTTTGAGGCTCTCGAGCAGCTCGATCGAGCCCGGCACGAGATACTTCTCCGGCGGAGCCTCACCCCGTTCGAGTTCGGCCACCCGGTCTTTGATGCGCTCCCAGAGCCGCGCCAGGTACTGCTTCTTGTACTCGAGCGGATCCTTGGGAACGCCGCCGCGCTTTCGGACCTCGTCGGCCAGGGCGATCATCTGATAGATCGTCTGCTTGCCCGTCAGGCGCCCGACGAACTCTTCGACCACGGCCGTCAGTTCGGCTTCGCTCTCGCCGGTCTTGAGTTCGAGCAGGATCTCGACCATCATCGGCGCCATCACGTCGACCCACCCGGAGCGGATCAGCGAGAGCGTGCCGTCGAAGTCGAACAGCGCCACCCGGGCACGCTCGGCCGACACAACGGCGCGCAAGCGTTCGATCATCGCTCTCATCCTACGAGATCCCAGGGCTTGCGCGCCTTGCGGCCCAGCAGCCGGTTGGCTTCGGCGTCGCCCGTGCATTCCTCTTTCTGCG
>JBBIMZ010000543.1:0-3077 GCA_037444135.1 Solibacteraceae bacterium | reverse complement strand
CACCCAGAATCTCGATCTCAACAAGCGGACGGGCTACATCTATAACTACAACTTCAACATTCAGCATCAGATCCGGCCGGGATTGCTTTTCGAGGTCGGCTACATGGGCAACACCGGACATAAGCAAAACGGCGTCGTCTGGGTGAACCAGCCGCGCCTGCCCGCCGACCCGAACAACCCCGAACCGTTCGCAGCTCGCATGCCGTATCCGACTCTGACGCCGAGCTTCAGCCAGGTCGTCAAATTACAACGCCGGCTTCGTCAAACTCGAGCAGCGGCTGTGGAACGGCCTTTCCTATACGTTCGCCTATACGTTTTCGAAGCTGATGGATGACGCCGCCACGCCGCAGAACATGTACAACCGGCGGCTGGAGCGGGCTCTGGCCGGCAACGACGTTCCCCACAACCTGATCTTCAGCTACGTCTATGAGATCCCCGTCGGCCGGGGCAAGCGCTACGACGTCCGTAACGCGGTTCTCGATGCGCTCGTCGGCGGCTGGCAGCTTTCGGGCATCACGAACTTCCGCTCCGGGATGCCGCTCACGATCGTCACGAGCGGCGACATCGCCAACGTCGGCACCGGGGGCCAGCGTGGCAACGCCACCGGGGTCAAGCCGCAGAAACTGGATCCGCGAACGAACAATCTCCGGGGTTTTGACACCTCGGCTTACGCCACTCCGCCGCGAGGCACGTTCGGCAACCTCGCGCGGAACACCCAGCGCGGTTTCGGCATCAACAACTGGGACGTTTCTTTCAACAAGAACTTCCGCCTGCCGCCGCTCGGCGAAACGTCGCGGTTGCAGATCCGCGTCGAGTTCTTCAATTTCTTCAACCACACGCAGTTCCGCGATATCGGCACGACGGTCAACGTTCCGGCGACGTTCGGCATCGTCAACAGCACTTACGATCCGCGCATCATGCAGCTGGCCGCCAAGCTGTACTGGTAAGCTGATTCGGATCCACCATGCGAGCGCGATCGATCCGGCGGCGGGACTTGCTGGCGCTGGCCTGCCTGGCTCCTCCTGCGGTGGCGGCTGAGCAGGCGCGTCCCGGCAAGCCGCCGCGGGTCCGCATCACCGGCCTCGAGAGCTTCGCGGTGCGGCTTCCTGCCGACGAAGGGCGGCCGGATCCGGACAAGATTTACTCCTACGGCGTCACGCGTGTCGCCACCGACGCCGGCGTCACCGGCACGGCCTTCTTCGGCGTTCCGCGTGAGGTGCTCGAGAGCTGGGTCAAGCCGGTGCTGGTCGGCGACGATCTGTTCGCCGTCGACCGCCACCTCAAGCGGCTTCAGATGCAGCGCGGCGAATCCGGCGTGCAAGCCTGGTCGGCCGTCGAGCATGCCCTCTGGGATGCCATCGGACGCCTTACCGGTCGCCCCGTGGCGCACCTGCTCGGCGGCCACCGCGACCGCCTGCGCGTCTATCGCACCTGCGTCTTTCCCGGCAACCCGGACCAGTCCGACGTCGCCTACGAAACGCAGGCCGCTTATGCGGTCCGCCTCAAACGGGCCGGCTACACGGCGATGAAGGTCCGCGCTTGGCGGCCGCGCCCGATGGACGATGTCGACATGGTCGGCGTGGTGCGCCGCGCCGTCGGGGACGATTTCGAGATCATGCTGGACCGCACCGCCGTGCGACCCGGCTGGGTGTGGGATTACCAGACGGCGCTCCGCGTGGCGCGAGCTCTTGAAAAGCACCGCGCCTACTGGCTGGAGGAGCCGTTCGACGGCTACGACCTGCTGGGCCCGGCGCGCCTCGCCGCGGAGGTCGACATCCCGATCACGGGCGGCGAGCTCGGCAATTCCATCTACGTCTTCCTCCAGTACCTCCGCCACAAGACGTATGACATCGTGCAGCCGGATACGCGCATTTGCGGCGGCATCTGGATCGCCCGCAAGATTTCCATCCTCGCCGAGACCTTCGGCGTGCCCTGCATCCAGCACGGAACTTCGGGGCTGACGCTGGCCGGCTGGATTCAGGCGGGCTGCGCCATGCCCAACTGCGAATGGCAGGAGATCATCGGCGGGCCGAACCTGCCGGAGGAGCAGTGGAAACCGGGTCTGAAACTTCTGCGCACGCCGCACGCGTTCCGGATCGAAGGGGGCTACGTGCTGCTTCCGGATCTGCCGGGGTTAGGATTGGACATCGATGAAGACGCTTTACAAGAGTACCGTGTCCTCGCCTGAGCCGCTTTCGCGCCGCGACTTTCTCGCTCTGTCGGCCGCCGCCTCTTGCGCGCTCTTGGCGCCGGTCGAACGGATTCGGGCCGCCGTCAAGCCGGTCCGCATCCGCGACGTCGACATTTTCGGGATCGACATCCCCGTTTCGAAAGCCGAGTCCGAGGCCGGCGTCATGCACCGCTACAGTGTGGTCAAGGTCATCACCGACGCCGGCATCAACGGCATCTCCTTTGCCGGGCCGGCGCCGAAAGAGCTTGCCGAAGTCCGCCGGGTGCTCGCCGGCAAGGATCTGTTCAATATCGAGCAGCATCTCAAAGACGGCTTAGGCCGCTGGGGCGGCGTCGAGCACGCGGTCTGGGATGCGATCGGCAAGGTTGCCGGCCAGCCCGTCTACCGGCTGCTCGGCGGCGCTTCCACGCGCGTCAAGGCCTACCTGACTTGCGTCTGGCGCGGCAATGCCGATCAGTCGCACGTTCCCTATAAGGATCAGGCCGCGCAGGCCGCCAAGGTCTGGAAAGCCGGCTTCAAAGGCATGAAGATCCGTGCCTGGCGCCCCAATCCGCTCGACGACGCTGAAGCGCTGCGCGTCATCCGCGATACGGTCGGGCCGGACCTGGCGGTGATGTTCGATCGCACGGCGCACCTGCCGGAAACGGTCGGCCAGAAAGTCTGGGACTTCGAAACCGGCCTGAAAGTAGCCCGCGCGCTCCAGCAGCACGGCGCTTACTGGCTCGAAGAGCCCTTCGCTCGCGACGACTATCTCACGCCGGCCCGCCTGGCCGCCGCCGTCGACCTGCCGATCACCGGCGGCGAAGGCTACGTCGGCCTGGCCCCGTTCCGGGAGTGCCTCCTGCACAACACCTACGACATCCTCCAGCCCGAGGGCCGCGGCTCC
>JBBIMZ010000542.1:0-3083 GCA_037444135.1 Solibacteraceae bacterium | reverse complement strand
TGTTGCCTCCTTGCGTGACCACGTACGTCGGATCCACTTCAATCCGGTAATTACCGTTGGGACCGCTGTCGGTGCCCTGAATTCCCGGTCCGACCTGGATGGCTCGCTCGCCGTCATAGACCGGGTCCGCGGCCACCGTCAGCGGATTCGCGGCCCCGGCGCCGCCGCTGCCGCCTGTGACCGTACAATCCGTGCGGTTCGACGCCGCGTTGTCCACGCAGGCCACGCCGGCCCCGGTAAAGTTCAGCCCGGAGCGCTGCGGCAGCGCGTTGCCTTCGTCCAGGATCGTGTGTCCCGAACCGGTCGAACAGGCGCCCCAGGTGCCGTCACCCTTCAAACACTTCGCGGCATCGCCCGCCTGCGGCGCCGGGACCAGTCCGGCCTCGCCGCCGCTCCCTGCGTCGCCGGTCATCACCGGCACGTAGGCCGAAATGTTGGCCGGACTGGCGTTGTCAGCCTGCCACCTCACGTTGCGCGCGTTTGCCGGCGCCGCGGGCGTGGAGTTGCTGAAGTTGGCGTCCGACACCGCCGCCGAATTCACCGTCACATTGTCGCCCCCTCCCGCCGCGCCGCAGTCTCCCCACGTGCCGTCCCCTTTCAAACACCGCCCGGCGTCGCCCGGCTGCGGGGCCGGCACGGCGCCTCGCGCTCCCCCTGAGCCGCTATCGCCCTGCATCACCGGCAGCCAGTTCCGGTCGAGTTGGCCCGTCGCCCCCGCTTTCGGTATCCCGTAGGCCTGCGGCGCCGCCGTGGCGATCTCATCGTCCCCGCCGTGCTGATGGTCAGCGGCATGCATGGCCCTCTCGAAGCCGGTATGACCGGAATTGGCATAGTCCAGATTCAGCAGCTTTGCATGATCGTTCGTTCCCCCGGTGGCGCCTCCTCCGGCGCCGCCCGTCCCTGTCAGCGTCGTGATCAGCATCCTTCCCGCCGTCGCCGTGGCCCAGGTCACCGTCACGTCGCCGGTCACTTTGTGAATCGCCACTTCCGAGGGATCCGCGCGGCGCCACGTCGTTCCGCCGTCGGTTTGAACAAACACTGCGATTTGCGTCCCGCGCCCGTGAGTGGCGCCGGAGACGGTCCAGCTTGTCGCCGCAATGGGAAAGTCCTGCACGAATGGGGGCTTCGCGCCGGCCACCGGTGACCACGCTGATCCGTCACTGATGCAGGCGGTAAATACTGACCCCCCGCCCACGCTGCAATCCCCTTTGTCGTTGGCGTCCGAAACGACATAGACCTTGCCGGCGTTCGCCGCAGCGGCGGGCAGGCCCGCCACCGTCACCACGCTGTGATCGCCGCTCGAGAGCGTCCAAACGTTCGCCGCCGTACAAAGATACAGATTCTTTCCAGCCGGCGCGTCGCTCTTGAAGAATGCCGCGCCGGCCGTGCAGCTCGCCGGAAGCGTCGTCCCCACCGCGAACGGCCGCGTCGCGACCGCGTCGGCGAAATCCACGTTTCGCCCTTGCGACCGCAGGTCGATCCGTGTCTGACCGGCGGCGAGACCCCCGGCAAGCAATGCCAGAATTGCCGCACGCCGAAACCCAGGTTGACTCATAGTCATTGAATTCCTTGGTATATGCGTCATCGAGAGGGACAAAAATCAGCCCTTTATTCACGAGTCTAGCACGGCCAAAGCAATGACCTGCCTGCTAATTGGTTGATAAATAAAGTGTTGTTGCTCGTGATTCGGAACGTCTTTGTTCCGGATGTTCCCGAGGATACATTGCATTTAGCCAGGGAGCCGCGGACCGGGAGTCCGGCTCCCTGCCCCGGACAAGCCCGGTCCGGCTGCGTGTCCCTTCTCGCGGCCTCGATTCCGTCGGCCGCTCGCACGCCGCCGGAATCGTTGTAGACTACTGTATGGCGCGGAAGCGCCGCGTGGCTATGCGGTCTGGCAACTGCCGGCGGATCGGCCGTTTGAGCGTGTTTTTTCTCTGTCCGGTCGCCCTGTCGCCTGGACAGGTCATGATGCGCGGTCTCGGCCCGGACGGCGCCGTGCGCATCCACAATACGGACCAGGCGGTCTTTGCCGCCAGGGAGCCCCGGAAGGACCTGCCTTGCACCGTCAGCCCCAACAAGCCGATGCTCGGTTTCGATCTCCGCTTCCACGCCAGCTACGAGGTCGCGATCCCGCTCCGCGAACTCGCCGGCAAGGAAAACTTGCTGACCATCCTGTTTCGCGTCACCTCTGAAGCCCGGCCGGGCGAACCCTCCTACTTCATGCAGCGCGTCCGCGTGCCTGAGATCGAGGAGCAGGCCAAAGGCGACGCCTACCTCCACGGAGGCTTCGACATCGGCGAGGGCGCCTATCAGGTCGAGTGGCTCATGCGCGACCGCGCCGAGCGCGTCTGCTCGGCGTTCTGGGATGTCCGCGCGTCCCTTCCCGAACGCGACCGCGAGATCGAACTCCGGCTCGCCCCCGGCCAGATCGCTGAAGCCGAGATCGAGCAATTCCAGGAGGAACCCCCCGTCGTCCGCTCCAGTGGCGGCGACAGCCTCAGCGTCAAAATCCTGATTAACTTCGCACCGCAGAACAGCCGGGCCGCAACCTTGCAACCGTTTGACACGTCCGCATTAGTGGCGATTCTTCGCACCATCGCCAGGGATCCCCGGATCGGCAAGTTCACCGTGGTGGCCTTCAATCTCCACGAGCAACGCGTCCTCCACCGCCAGGACGGCGTCAGTCGCATCGACTTTCCTGCTCTCGGGGGGTCACTGGAGTCGTTGAATTTGGGCACGGTGGACTTGAAGCGGTTGACCGAAGAGCACGGCGAGACGCAGTTCCTGAGCCAGTTGATCCAGCAGGAGCTGCGCGCCGATCCGCCCCCTGATGCCTTGATCTTCGCCGGGCCCAAGGTGCTCCTGGAAAAGAACGTGCCCGAAGAGAATCTCGCTTTGCTGGGCGAAGTCTCTTTCCCGCTCTTCTATCTGAACTACAATCTCTATCCGCGCGAGAACCCTTGGCGGGACGCCATCGGCAATGCAGTCCGGTTCTTCAAAGGCGTCGAGTACACCATCAGCCGGCCGCGCGACCTCTGGTTCGCCGTCACCAGTGTCGTCTCGCAGATCGCCAAGGTCAAGCG
>JBBIMZ010000541.1:0-3085 GCA_037444135.1 Solibacteraceae bacterium | reverse complement strand
CCGACGCTGTACATGAACCGGAACCGGGCCATCACGATTGCGGGCAACGCCATCGCCATGCCCGGCTATCTGCCGTTCAATCCAGGCAGTGCGATTCCTTTTGGCGGCCCCCAGAACTTCCTTCAATATTACCAGGACATGAGCATCGTGAAGGGCGCCCACAACCTTCGCTTCGGGGGCAACTTTACTTATTTGCAGGACAACCGCACGTTCGGGGCTTTCCAGAATAGCGTTCAGGTGCTCGGCACGACGAACGGCAACGCGCTGGATCGCTTCCTGCGCGGGGAGCTCGCGAACTATCAGGGCGCCATCGATCCGAAAGGCGCCTATCCCTGCCGGAATCCGGCCAGCCCCGACCCGACCTGCCTGGTCCGGCTGCCGGCCAGCCCGCCCAGCTTCAGCCGGAGCAACCGTTACAAGGAATTCGCCTTCTACCTGCAGGATTCCTGGAAAATCGTTCCCCGGCTGACGGTGAATCTGGGTCTGCGCTATGAGTACTTCGGCGTCCAGCATGCCAGCCGGCCGGAGCTGGAATCGAACTTCTACGACGCCAAGATGGGTAACATTTTCCTCAGCGTCCGCAACGGAGCGGTGGCCACGACGCCGAACAGTCCGGTGGGCGGCTTGTGGGCGCCCGACTACAACAATTTCGCGCCGCGGCTCGGCTTTGCCTGGGATGTGACCGGCGATGGAAAAACGAGCCTGCGCGGCGGCTGGGGTATGGCCTACGAGCGCAACTTCGGTAACGTGACGTTTAACGTGATCCAGAATCCGCCGGCCTACGCGGTGATCTCGTTGTCGGCGCCCGCGGATACTCCCCGGCTTGAGATCACCACTGACAACTTCGGTCCGCTGGGCGGGGTTTCCGGGCTCAAGCCTCTGCCGCGAACCAGCCTTCGCAACGTCGACGCCAACATCCGCACCGCCTACGCCCATTTCTGGAGCTTCTCGATCGAGCGCCGGCTGGCCGGGGGCCTGATCGGGGCGGTGGAATACTCCGGCTCGGGCGGCCGGAAGCTCTACACGCTCGAAGACGTCAACCTGGTCGGCACCGGCAACGCCTTCCTCGGCGATCCTTGCAATACGGGTGACCCGTTCAGTTGCACTTCCCGGCTGATCAACCAGTACAGCAACCTGAACCGCCGGGGGGGCAAAGGCTTCTCGGACTATCACGGCGTGAACTTCCGGCTGAACATCAACAACTTCCGGAGCTCCGGCGTGTACCTGACCGTGAATTACACGGTTTCGAAAGCGATCGACAACCTGAGCTCCACATTCAGCGAGTCCAGCAATAACTTCAACCTCGGGCTCCTGGATCCGTTCAACCCCAAGCTGGATAAAGGACTCGCCGATTTCGATCAGCGCCAACGCCTGAGCATCGGCGGCACTTGGGACATTCCGTTCGGCCGCTCGCTGTCGAACCCGGTTGCCTCCCACGTTCTCGGCGGCTGGCAACTATCGCCCATCATTACAGTCCTGTCCGGCTCGCCCTACACGATCTTCGATTGCACGAACGCCTATTACTGGTACTGTCCTCGAGCCATGTTCGACGGTCCGGTGGCGACATCGCCGAACCGCGAGGCGACGCCTACGGCGAACCCGAACACGTGGAACTACTTCTCGCTCGAAGGACTGCCGATTAACAGTGACTGGGTGAACCCCATCACCGGCACGGCCGAAATCGGCCCCTTCCCGGCGAACATGAGCGGCCGGAACCGCTTCATGGGACCCGGGCTGTGGCACATCGACCTGGGCATCTACAAAAACTTCCGCCTCACCGAGCGTTACCGGCTTCAGTTCCGCTCCGAGTGGTACAGCACGTTCAACCACGCCAATCTTCGACTGGTGGGAAACGACGCCGATGTCTCGGGAACTACTTTCATCTCCGGCGTCAAGGGCGGCGGAAACGATCGCCGTAACATTCAGCTGGCTTTGAAGCTGATCTTCTAGCCCGGGGTAGCGGCACGCTCTGCGACCAAGGCATGTCGGAGTTGGGCCGTGCGCGGGAGCTGACCGGGCCGCGCCGGCCCGACTCTCACCGGCCGACCGGCGGCGCTCGAAACGGCCCCCGGGCCGCTTCGAGATGCACGGCAAGTTCAAGAAGCTCTTCCTCCTCGTACGGCCGGCCGATCAACTGCACGCCCACCGGCAGGCCCTCGGCGGTGAGCATCCACGGGATAACCAGCGCAGGCAGTCCGAGCAGATTGGCGGGCGTCAGCGGCATCATCGCCTCGAAGTAGCCGATCGGCTTGCCGGGCGTTTCCCAGCGGCGCTGCCGGTGGCGGAAGGCGGTCACGCCCGCGGCCGGCCACAGCAACACCGGGTGGTCGCGCATCTGGCGGAGCAGGGCGGCGCGCATGCGATCGCGAACCGCCAGGTTCTCCAGGACATCCCTTCCGGACGGTTCCGGCCGGTCTTTGAGCCGCTCGAGCAGCTCGGTGGCGGTCCAGTGAGCCTCCGCCTCTTTGCCTCGAAACAGCTCCCGGATCACGCCGGCGGGAAGTTCGGCGAACAGGAAGGACCAGACGTTGGGAGCGCGTTCGAGGCCGTGCGGCACGAACGGCTCGACCTCCACTCCGATGGCGCGCAGTGCTTCAGCAGCCTGCCGGACCGCCTCCGCGACCGGGGTCTCGACGGGCACGTTGTAGAACTGCTCCATCACGCCGGCGCGGACCCGATCCAGGCGGGCACGGCGCAGCGGGACCGGCACGGAAAACGGATCTTCGGGATCATAACCCGCCAGGACTTCGAAAAGCAGGCGGACGTCCCGAGCCTCGCGGGCCATCGGCCCGGCGACGCCGAGCAGACCCGTGGGATGGCCGATCACGGGGAAATGGCCGGCCGCCGAGATGCGGCCCGGGGTCGGCTTGAGCCCGGCGATGCCGCAAAAATGCGCGGGAAGGCGGATCGAACCGCCGCCGTCGCTGCCGAGCCCGCCGGCCGAGCAGCAAGCGGCGATGGCGGCCGCTTCCCCGCCGCTCGAGCCCCCAGCCGTGAGGGCCGGATTCCACGGATTGTTCGTTCGCCCGGTCACGAAGTTATCCGTCTCGTAGTTCATCAGGAGCTCCGGGCAGTTCGTCTTGCC
>JBBIMZ010000540.1:0-3099 GCA_037444135.1 Solibacteraceae bacterium | reverse complement strand
CGGTGACGATGGAGACTGTGCTGGCCGGCAGGCCGGTGGCCGAGCCGCTGACCGTCTATGACTGTTCGTTGATCAGCGACGGCGCCGCGGCGGTGCTGCTGGCGCCGCTCGCGCGCGCGGGCGAGTTCGCGCCGCGGCCGGTTCGCGTGCTGGCGGTGGCTCAGAGTTCGGACCGTCTGGCGCTTGAAGAAAAGCCGGATATCACGACGTTTGCGGCCGTCAAAGCGGCGGCCGAGCGGGCCTACCGCCTGGCCGGCGTCGGTCCTTCCGAGATCGAATTCGCTGAAGTGCACGATTGCTTCACCATCGCCGAGATCATGGCGCTCGAAGATCTCGGGTTCGTCAGCAAGGGCGAGGGCGGTCCGTTTACGGCGGCCGGCTGCACGGCGATCGAGGGCCGGCTGCCGGTGAACGCCAGCGGCGGCTTGAAGTCCAAGGGCCACCCGGTGGGCGCCACCGGCGCCGGGCAGATTTGCGACGTGGTCGAACAGATCCGGGGTGAAGCCGGTGAGCGGCAGGTGCGGCGCCATTCGCTCGGACTGGCCCAAAACCTGGGGGGCTCAGGCGCTACGGCGGTGGTCACCATTCTCAGCAGTTGAGCAGCGATGGAGAGCCCTTTCCGCAACCCCGGACCCGGCACGGTCTACACCGAGACGGTGGTCCACTCGGCGCCGGAGGCCTTTCTGGCCGAGGCGCCTTATCAGCTCGCCATCATCGACCTGGACGGAGGCGGCCGTCTTACGGTGCGCATCCCGGCCGCCACGGAGGCCGAACGCGTCCGGATCGGCGACCGCGTCGAATTCGCCGAGTTCCGAAACGAGATCCCCTATTACAGGAAGGCACGATGAGACTCGCACAGCGGATGGAGCGAATCGGCGTGGAGACCGCTTTCGAGGTGCTGGTGAAGGCCCGCGCGCTGGAGGCGCGAGGCCGGAGCGTGGTCCACCTCGAGCTTGGCGAACCGGACTTCGCCACGCCGCGCCACATCGTCGAGGCCGCCAAGAAGGCTCTGGACGACAACTGGACGCATTACGGCCCCACTCAGGGTTATCCGGATCTTCGCGAAGCGATCGCGCAGCATGTGGGACAGACGCGGGGCATCCGCGTCGGCCCGGAGCACGTCTCGGTGGTCCCCGGAGGCAAGCCGATCATCTTTTTCCCCATGCTGGCGCTGATCGAGCCGGGCGATGAAGTGATCTATCCGAATCCCGGCTTTCCGATCTACGAGTCGATGATCTGCTTCCTCGGCGGCCGGCCCGTGCCCGTTCCGCTCGTTGAGGAGCGCGGCTTCAGCTTCGATCTGGACGTCTTCCGCGACCGGCTGAGCGACAGGACGCGGCTCGTCATCCTCAATTCCCCCCACAATCCCACCGGCGGCCTCATCCCCGCCGAGGACATCCGCGCCATCGCCGAGATGGTGGCCGGCCGTGATCTGATCGTGCTGTCGGACGAGATCTACTCCCGCATCTACTACGACGAGCCGCCCGTGTCGATCTCCAGCCTGCCCGGCATGCTCGAGAAGACGATCATCCTGGACGGATTTTCGAAGACCTACGCCATGACGGGGTGGCGGATCGGCTACGGGGTGATGCCGGAGTGGCTCGTGGCGGCGGTCAACAAGCTGATGGTGAACTCGAACTCCTGCACGGCCAGCTTCACGCAGCGGGCGGCGCTCGAAGCGCTCCGCGGCCCGCAAGACGAGGTAGCCCGGATGGTGGCCGAATTCCGGCGGCGGCGCGACGCCTTCTGCGACGGTTTGAACGCCCTGCCGGGTTTCCGCTGCGCGCGGCCCCGGGGCGCTTTTTACGCCTTTCCCAACATCCGGGGCACGGGCCTGAGTTCGAAGGAACTGGCGGACCGGCTGCTTGAGGAAGCAGGCGTGGCCGGCCTGAGCGGGAGCTCGTTCGGAGCTTACGGCGAGGGCTATCTCCGGCTCAGTTACGCGAATTCGCTGGAGAATCTGATGGAGGCGGTGGAGCGGATTCGGCGGTGGCTCGAGCAGCGAGACGGCGCCGGGCCGGCTCGCTGAGCGCGGTTCCCTCTACGTCCAAAAATTCAAGCGGCAGGGCGAGCAGATCCTCCAGCGCCGCGTCGTCGACTTTTTCCGCTTTCCACAGCTTGAGCTGGCGCAACCGGGGAAGCTTGCGCAGCGCCGACACGCCCCGGGCCGTGATCGGCGTCTGGCTCAAGTCGAGCCGCTCGAGCTTGCTCAAGCGCCAGCTTGGCCAGCCCCAGATCGGTGATCTTGGTAGCGTTGAGCCGAAGCTCTTCGTGCCGCGCAGGTTCAAATACTCGAGCCGGCGCCAGTCTTTGATGTGGGCGATGCCGGCGTCGCTGACGTATTCGGCGTAATAGAGGTCGAGCCGCCGGACGTTCTGGAGCGGACGCAGGTGCTCCAGGCCGACGTCGGTGATCCAGGTATGGGCGAGGCGAATCTCCTCGAGTTGAGGCAGGCGGCTCAGTTTTTCAAGGTCCGCGCCCGTGATCCAGGCGAAGGTGAGGTCGACGCGGGTGATCTTGCCGGCGTCATTGCGGCTCACGCGTCCCCCTTCGCGTTCCACCCAGGCGGCGATGTCGCCGGCCGAGGCGAAGGCGCCCCAGGCGGCGGCGAGCAGGAGCAGCAACCGCGGCATGTCAGCTCCGCCTCCGGTTCGGCAGGGCCGAATCCCGGTCCCAGATGATCTCGCAGTCCTTGAGCGCCTGTTTGAGCCGGGAGTACCCTTGCTCGGTCACGAGCGTGTGGTAGAGGTTCAAGTGGCGAAGGCCGGTGAGTTTTTCGAGCACGGCCACGCTGGCGTCACCGCACCGATAAGGGCGCTGTCCAGGCTGAGGCGCTCGAGGCGCGCGAGGCCCTCCAAGGCGGCCAGGCCCGCATCGGTGACTTCCGTGTAGTCCAGGTTGAGGTCGGCGAGCCAGCTCAACACACCGAGCGCCTGAAGGGCATCGTCGCCGGTCTGGGTGCGGACCGCGTCGAGTTTGCGAAGCCGGACGAGGCCGGCGAGGCGCGCCAGCCCGGTTTTTCCCAGCCGGGTGTAACTCAAGGACAGCTCTTCGAGATTCTCGAGCCTGGCCAGGAAGTCCAGCCCGCGTTCGGTGATG
>JBBIMZ010000539.1:0-3101 GCA_037444135.1 Solibacteraceae bacterium | reverse complement strand
CCAGCTGCGGCCGACCAGAGCCACCGCCTTCGCCCTACCGCCGGCGCGCCCCGCGCCGCCAGCCTCCCGGAATCGGAATCCTCCTTGATCTCTTCGAGCAGCGCCTGGATTTCGGCCACATGCTGGAAGCGGCGCGCGGCGTCCCGGCGCAGGCAGTGACTGATGACGCGCTCGACCTCCGGCGGGACGCCGGGAGCCAGTTCGTGGACCGGCTGCGGCCGGCACGTCAAGATCGCCTCCATCTGCTCGCAGCGCGTCCGGCCGGAAAAGGCGGGCCGCCCGGTGACCATCTCGTAGAGAAGGGCGCCGAAGGAAAAAATGTCGGAGCGCTCGTCGGCCGGCCGGCCTTCGACCTGCTCGGGAGACATGTACGGAACGGTTCCCAAAATCGTTCCGTCCTCGGTGGCGGCCGGCCCGGGCGTGGTCGGCTCCTCGCCGGAGGGCTCGCGCCGCAGAAGCTTCGCCAGACCGAAATCGAGAACCTTCGCCGAGCCGCCTTCGGTGACGATCACGTTGCCCGGCTTCAGGTCGCGGTGGACGATTCCCGACGCATGAGCCGCCGCCAGCGCACCGGCGACTTGCACGGCGTAAGTCAAGGCTTGCGGCATGCGCGTGGCGCCGGCACGGATCAGCTCATCCAGCCTGCGGCCCGCCACGTACTCCATGACGATCGCGCTGCGGCCGCCTTCCTCGACCATGTCGTGGATCGTGACGATGTTCGGATGATTTAATGCGGAGGTGAGCCGCGCCTCCTCGAGGAAGCGCTGCCTCTGTTCCGGGTGCACGATCCAGCTCTCGGCCAGGATCTTGACGGCTACGAGCCGGCCGAGGCGCATGTCCCGAGCCTTGTAGACCACGCCCATGCCGCCCTCGCCGATCTTCTCGAGAAGTTCGTAATGCCCGATGGTTCGCCCGGTCATCGGCGCGGCCCGCTCTCATTGTAACCCCGCCGGCGTGGTGGCAGCGCGCCAAAAGCGACTGTGTTAGTGTAGGGAAAGGCGGGCGCGTAGCTCAGTTGGTTAGAGCGCGTGCTTCACACGCACGAGGTCACAGGTTCGAGTCCTGTCGCGCCCACCATCCCGCCCGGCGATGCCCTTTGTTCTCCGCAAGGCGCTGACCTTTGTTGGGCTGCCGCTCGGTCTCATCGCGCTGTTGCTGCTCGCCGCCCTGCTCAGCAGAAAGCGGTGGCCCGCCGGAGCGGCCCTCCTGCTGCTGTACGTGCTGGCCATCCCATACACCTCCGACCGGCTGATCGGCCTGATCGAAAACCGCTATCCGCGGCTGGCGGCCGACGAATGCCCGCCGGCGGAAGCGATCGTCGTCCTCGGGGGCGCTGTCTCCGATCTGGTCAAGAACGCGCCGGAATGGACCGAAGCCGTGGACCGCTTCGAGCAGGGCGTCGCGCTCTATCGCGCGGGCAAGGCTCCGCGGCTGGTCTTCGGCGGCGGCACGCTCCCCTGGGTCGGCCGGAACTACACCGAAGGGGATGCGATGGCTGCGGCCGCTGTCAGCCACGGCGTGCCGGCGGAGGCCATTCGCGTGGTGCGCGAGGTCGGCAACACCGCGGAGGAGGCGCGTGGTGTGGCCGAGCTGGCGCGCAAGGAGGGATTCCGCAGGATCATCCTCGTCACCTCGGCGTTTCACATGCCCCGGGCCGCGCTGCTGTTTCGCCGCCACAGCCTAGAGATTCTCCCGTTTCCGGTCGACTACCAGGCCGTCAAAGGGCGGCCGGTCACGCTGCTGAGTTTCTTGCCCCAGGGGACGGCGTTGCTGAACTCGGAGGCGGCGTTCAAGGAGTTTTACGGCCTCGTGTACTACCTGCTACGCCGCTAAACCGGGTCCGGCAGCACGAACGGTTCGCGGTAAGTCCGCGTGAGCAGCCGGTTGGCTTCCTCGTCGCCGGGAAAGGTTTCCGTCTCCGGATCGAACTGCAACTTGCGTCCGGTGCGGAAGGCGATGTTGGCCAGGTGGCACAGCGACGTGGACATATGGCCTTCGAGGATCTCGCAGTGCAGATCCTCGCGCCGGCGCGAGCGGACGCATTGAATGAAATTGGCGAAGTGATTGCCGTCCTCGTCGGCGGCGCCCGGCGCCAGGTCGGGGATTGGCGGCCCGTCGGTGTAAGAGATTTTCGGGAAGCTCCGGTTGACGACGCGCAGGGACACGCCCGAGGGCGGGTCCGGCGTCTCCTGGGGGATGAACTGGCCGACGACGGTCGACCAGTTGCGAGCCGACGTCACATAGCCGCGCGGCGTGTAGAAGAACTCGCCCATGTGCACGCCGCCGAACGGCGGGCTGGGCAGCGTCGTCACCTCGAGTTCGACGAGCGTGCCGTCGGCGTACTCGTAGCTGGCGTTCTGCACGTTCGGCGTCTCCTGATCGGAATCTTCGTCGGCGAAGCGCCCGCCGGCGCAATGGATCTTGACGGGGTGAACGTGCTTGTTGAGCCCCCAGCGGACCACGTCGATGGCATGGACGCCGTTGTTGCCCACCTCGGTGGTGGCGGTGTCCCAGAAGTAGTGCCAGCCGTAGTGGAAGCGGTTCAACGTGAAGGCCCGGTACGGCGCCGGCCCGAGGAACAGATCCCAGTGCACGCCTTCGGGAATCGACGATTCCTGCGCCTGCCCGATGCTGGTCCGGCCGCGGTAGACGACGGCCTTGGCGCGGTAGACGGGGCCGAACTCGCCTCCGTGCAAGAACCGGATGGCCGAACGCACGCGCGGATCGCTGCGCCGGTTCAAGCCCGCCTGCACGATCCGTCCGTACTTGCGCGCCGCCTCGACCATCTTCCGGCCCTCGCGCAGCGTGTAGGAGACGGGCTTTTCGACGTAGACGTCCTTGCCGGCCTGGCAAGCCCAGATGGTTTGCAGCGCATGCCAGTGGTCCGGCGTGGCGATCGAGACGGCGTCGAGGTCTTTGCGCTCGATCAGCTTTCGAAAGTCGACCTCGGTTTGCGGCCGGTAGCCGGCCAGTTTCTCCACCTCGGCGACGGCGCCGGCAAAGAGGCGCTCGTCGATGTCACACAGGTAGGCGACGCGCACGCCGGCCATCCGCGCGAAGATCCGGTAGTGGTCCCGGCCGCGGCCGCGGAAGCCGACCAC
>JBBIMZ010000538.1:0-3110 GCA_037444135.1 Solibacteraceae bacterium | reverse complement strand
TGGATCCGACCGGCGCCGCCGTCGTCGGAGCCCGCGTCGAAGCTGTCAATGAAAGCACCGGCTTCCGCCGCGAAGCCGTCACCGGCGAAACCGGCATGTTCGCCCTCGAGCTGTTGCCGGTCGGCACTTATGCCGTCACGGTGCATGCCGACGGCTTCAAGCAATATGTCCAGCGCGGCATCACCTTGCAGGTGAACCAGGTGGCGAACCTGGAAGCGTCACTCGAGATCGGCTCGATCACCGAACAGGTCACCGTTCAGGCCGACGTCTCGCGCATCGACACCGTCACCGCCACGCTGCGCGAAGTCGTCGACGCGCAGCGGATCGTCGAACTGCCGCTGAACGGCCGGAACGCCCTCCAGCTTCAGGCCCTGCTGCCCGGCGTGGTTCCGGCCGGAACCGTCGAGCACGTCGGAGGACTCCAGGGCTACGCCGTCAATGGAGGCATCGCCGCCTCGAACAACTACTTCCTCGACGGCGGCGAATTCATCGATTCGTACTTCAACGCGCCTCAGTATTTCCCCAATCCCGACGCCTTGCAGGAGTTCACCATCCAGACGAACGCCTCGAGCGCCGAGTACGGACGCAACCGCAGCGGAGTCCTGGCCGCCGTCACGCGCTCGGGCACGAACGAATTCCACGGCGGCCTGTTCGAATTCTTCCGCAACAAGCGCCTGAACTCCCGCAACTTCTTCGCGGCCGCCGCCTCACCCTTCAATCAGAACCAGTTCGGCGCCTACCTAGGCGGACCCATCCGTCGGGATCGCATGTTCTTTTTCGGTTCCTGGGAATCCTACCGGCAAAGGGGCTCGCCGGGCGTGTCTACGATCACCGTTCTCAGCGAGAGGGAGCGCCGCGGCGATTTCGGCGAGCTGGCGCGGGCGCTCACCGACCCGGAGGCCCGCCCGGCGCAGCCGTTTCCGGGCAACGTCATCCCGCCCAGCCGCCTGAACCCGGTGACGCAACGCTTCCTCGAGCGCTTCGTCCCCCTGCCGAACGGACCGAACCGCACCTTCACCACGGCCCTGAAGTCGGGCCGCTTCCGAGACCAGTTCGTCGGCAAGTTCGACTGGAATCTTTCCGATCGCGACCGCCTCGCCACGCGCTGGGTCTCGACCGAGGAAGACATCTACTGCGCGGCCGTGCTCGAGGACTGGTGCCGAGAAGGGCCGTATCCGCGCAAGAGCTACGTGCTCAACTATAACCGGACCATCAGCCCCACGGACTTGAACAACTTCGTCTTTACGTGGAACAAGACGAACTTCGCGATGGAGCCGAAGCTCCGGTTTTACTGGAAAGACCTGGGGGCCAACATCGAGACCAGCCCGACCGGGTACGTGCACGTGGTCAACGTCTCCGGTCGCTTCAGCGCCAACAACGGTCCGGCGGCGTTCGTTCACGCCCGCGACAGCTTCGAATTCGCCGACACCTACAGCATGTTGCGCGGCACCCACATGCTCAAGTTCGGCGGCCAGTTCCTGCGCCACCGCACCGACCAGCTCAACACCTTCCTCGAGGGAGGCCAGACCGATTTCAACGGCCAGTTCACCGGCGACAGCGCCGCCGACTTCCTCCTGGGCCGGATGAACGCTTACCGGCAGGTTTCCCCGATGCGAAACGCTCTGCGCCAGAACGGCGTGGCGTTGTTCGTCCAGGACGACTGGCGCGTGCTCCGCAACCTGACCTTGAACCTCGGCTTGCGCTGGGATCCCTGGATGGGCTTCGCCGACACCCAGGACCGGCTGGCCGCGTTTCGCCCCGGGCGCCAGTCGACCGTTTTTCCGACCGCGATTCCCGGCATGGTTTTCCCGGGTGACCCGGGCATCCCCAGAACCATCACCGGCAACGACCTGAACAACTTCGCACCCCGCTTCGGCTTCGCCTGGACGCCGGCGCGCTCCGGCCGCCTGGCCGTCCGCGGCGGCTACGGCATCTTCTTCGACCACATCCGGAGCATCAACCTGAACCGCTTCCCGCTCGTGCAGCCGTTCGTGCTGGACGTCACCGTGACGGACGTCAACATCTCCGATCCGTTCCAGGGCAGGAGCCCCTTCCCGTACACGCCGCCGCTTTCGCCCGAGCTGCGCAACCGCGCCGTCTTCTACGCGCCGGCGAGCTTCAACAGCTTCAACGAGAACTTTGTGGCGCCTTACGCGCAACAGTGGAACTTCAACATCCAGGTGGAGCCGCTGCGGGACTACGTGATCACGGCGGCCTACGTAGGCGCCAAGAGCTCGAAGCTGTTTCTGTCGCGCAACATCAATCCGGCCCTCCAGCGCGATGACGCCACGGTCGGCAACATCCAGGCCCGCCGGATCTACTCGCAATACGCCGTCATCGAAGAGGAGGCCACGTTCGGCTATTCGCAGTACCACTCCTTCCAGCTCAGCCTCAATAAGAAGTTCTCACGGAATTTCACCCTGCTCGCCTCTTACACCTTGGCCAAGGACGTCGGTCTGACGGCATCCCAAAGTGAGGGAACCCAGGGCCCGCGGCACCCGTTCAACTACCGGCTCGACAAGCGGCGGATGCCCACCGACATCACGCACCGGGCCGTGGCCAGCGTCGTCTGGCAATTGCCCGGTTACGACTGGCGGAGCGGCTCGCCGCTGCGCCACCTGCTCGGCGGCTGGCAGGCGGCCGGGATCGTCGTCTTGCAGTCCGGCACGCCGTTTACGGTGCGGGCCGGGGTGGACACTTCACTGTTCGGCATCGGTCAGGACACGGCCGACCTGGTGGGCGATCCGCGCCTCGACCCCGGCCGGCCCCGCGCCGAGTTGCTGGCGCGCTACTTCAACACGGCCGCCTTCGCGAGACCCCAGCGCTTCTCGGTGGGGACCTCCGGCATCAACATTCTGGACGCGCCCGGACTGGTGACGGTCGACTTCGGGGCGCACAAAGAATTCCGCGTCACCGAACGGCACCGGCTCCAGTTCCGCGGCGAGTTTTTCAATCTGTTGAACCGGCCCAACTTCGCGGCGCCCGTCAGCACGCATAACAGCGTGAATTTCGGCCGGATCCTCAGCGCCGGCGACCCGCGCGTGGTTCAGTTCGGACTCAAGTACCGCTTCTGAGTGCATGCCCCGAATGGCGAGAGCCGGTCTGTTCCT
>JBBIMZ010000537.1:1585-3115 GCA_037444135.1 Solibacteraceae bacterium | reverse complement strand
GTTTTTCCAGACCAACGGTCCGGTGGCCCTCGCCGGACTGGCTTTCGGCGGTTTGACGCTCCTGTTCACCATCCCGGTCAACGTCGTCATGGGGCAGCAGCTCGTTCCCTCCCAGGCGGGCACGGTGTCGGCGCTGATGATGGGCTTCGCTTGGGGCATGGCCGGAATGGTCTTCATTCCCCTGGTCGGCTGGGCCTCCGACCTGTTGTCCATGCACCGGGTTCTGATGGCGCTGCTGGCCTTCCCGGCGCTCGGATTTGTGCTGGCGCTCAAGTTGGAGTGACTGTGCCGGCCAAAGCAGTGTGCTTGGTGAGCGGCGGCGTGGATTCGGCGACGTGTCTGGCGTGGGCCCGCCGCGCCGGCTATAGCTGCTACGCCCTGTCGATCGATTACGGGCAGCGCCACCGCATCGAACTCGAAGCCGCGCGGCGCGTGGCGGCCTCCCTCGGCGCCGAGCAGCATATCGTCGTCGGCATCGACCTGCGGCAATTCGGCGGATCGGCCCTGACGGATGAGATCGCCGTGCCGAAGGGCCGCAGCGCCGGCGAGCTCGCTCGAAGCATCCCCGTCACGTATGTGCCGGCGCGGAACACGGTGTTCCTGGCGCTGGCCCTCGCCTGGGCCGAAGCGCTCGAGGCGCCGGATATCTTCTTCGGCGCCAACGCGATCGACTACTCCGGCTATCCGGACTGCCGGCCCGAATATGTCGAGGCGTTCGAACGGATGGCCAACCTGGCGACGAAGGCCGGCGTCGAAGGCCGCCTGCGGTTCAAGATCCACACGCCGCTGATTCGTCTGTCCAAGGGAGAGATCGTGCGGCTCGGCGCTGAACTCGGCGTCGATTTTGGCCTCACGCACAGTTGCTACGACCCCGACCCGGAGGGCCGCCCTTGCGGCGCCTGCGATTCCTGCCTGCTACGCCGCAAGGGATTCGCCGAGGCCGGTCTCGCCGATCCGCTGGAGCCGAGGCGGTGAGAATCGCTGAGCTGTTCTATTCGCTTCAGGGCGAAGGGATGCTGATCGGCACGCCCTCGGTCTTCGTCCGCACCAGCGGCTGCAACCTCCGGTGCGTTTGGTGCGACACGCCGTACACGTCCTGGACGCCGGAAGGCGAGGAGCTTTCCGTCGAGGACATCGTGGCCTATGTCCGGGCGCATTCGACCGGTCACGTGGTGGTCACGGGAGGTGAGCCGATGATCGTCCCGGAAATCGTCGCGCTTACCGAGCGGCTCCGCGAACTTGGCCGGCACATCACGATCGAGACGGCCGGTACGGTGTTTGCACCGGTGGCATGCGACTTGATGAGCATCAGCCCGAAGTTGGCGAATTCGATTCCCTGGGAGCGGGATGGAGGGCGGTGGGTCGCAACGCACGACCGGTTGCGCATCCAGAGGCCGGTGCTGCGCCGACTGATGGCGAACTACAGCTATCAGTTGAAATTCGTCATCGCGGCGCCCGGGGACCTGGAGGAGGTGCGCGCGCTGGTCGCTGAGCTCGGGGCCGAACCTGCGCGGGTGGTCTTGATGCCCG
>JBBIMZ010000537.1:0-1574 GCA_037444135.1 Solibacteraceae bacterium | reverse complement strand
ACTGCTCCGGGAGCGCGGCCGGTGGCTCGCGGAAATCTGCAAACAACAGGGGTTCCGCTTCACGCCCCGCCTCCACATCGAGCTGTGGGGCCACCAGCGCGGCGTCTGAGCGGCGGTTACACTGAGGCGAGCGGCGATGCCATGGGAACGGGAACTCGAGCTGGCGAGGCGGATCGCCCGCGAGGCGGGCGAGGTGGCCTTGCACTACTGGGAGAGGGGAGTCGCCGCCGAGGCCAAAGCCGACGACTCGCCGGTCACGGCGGCCGACCGCGAGTGTGAGCGGCGGATCCTGGCCGCGCTCGAGCTCGCCTTCCCTGACGACGGGCTGCTCGGCGAAGAGGGCGGCGGCAAAGCCTCCGCCAACGGCCGCCGCTGGATCATCGACCCGATCGACGGCACGCGCGACTTCGTGCGTGGCAACCGGATGTGGGCCGTGATGCTGGCGCTCGAGGAGGCGGGCGACGTCGTCGTCGGCGTGTGCCACTTTCCGGCGCTCGCCGAGACATACTGGGCCGTGCGCGGCGGCGGCGCCTACCAGGACGGCTGGCGCCTGCGAGCGTCCCCGGTGGCCGACATCGCCCGGGCCGTGCTCTGCCTGAACGACTTCGCCCGCCTGAGCCGCGTCGCTTTCGCCGAGGACCTGCTCGCCTGGATGGCGCGCTTCTGGGCGGTGCGCAACCTCGGCGGCTCGCCCGACGCCATGCTGGTGGCCTCCGGACGCGCCGACGCCTGGATCGAGCCGGACGCCAAACCCTGGGACCTGGCGCCGCTCAAGATCCTGACCGAGGAAGCCGGCGCCGTGTTCTCGAACTTCGACGGCGCAAGCAGCATCTACGGCGGCAACTGCTTTACCTGCGCTCCGGGACTCGAAGCGGAATTGCGCCGCTTCGTCGCCGGTCGCGGTGCGCGATAATCACAAGAAGAAGCTGGCTCGATCCCGCATGAACGATCGCGAAATCCGGCAGCAGGCGCTGCGCGACGCCTTGGCCTCCCGTGTCGTGGTGCTCGACGGCGCCATGGGCACCATGATCCAGCAGAAGCGCCTCACGGCGGCGGACTTCGGCGGACCGGAGCTCGAGGGTTGCAACGAGTACCTCGTCGTCAGCCGTCCCGACGTCGTCCTCGAGATACACCGGGCGTATCTGGCGGCCGGGGCCGACATTATCGAGACGGACACGTTCGGCGCGACGTCGATCGTGCTTGCCGAATACGGCCTCTCAGATCAGGTTTCCCGGCTCAACGTCGAGGCGGCTCGCCTGGCGCGCCTGGCGGCCGACGAAATCTACGAGCCCGGCCGCCCGCCGTTCGTCGCCGGCTCGATGGGGCCGACGACGAAGGCGATCACCGTTACCGGCGGAGTCACCTTCGACGAATTGCGGCAGGCCTTCTACGAGCAGGCTCGGGCGCTTGTCGAGGGCGGCGCGGATGTGCTGCTGCTGGAAACCTGCCAGGACACGCGCAACACCAAGGCGGGGATCCTGGCGGTGGACCGCTTGCGCCGGGAGCTGGGCCTGGACATCCCTCTTATTGTCTCCTGGACTATCGAACCAACGGTGACGATGCTTGCCGGGCAG
>JBBIMZ010000536.1:0-3119 GCA_037444135.1 Solibacteraceae bacterium | reverse complement strand
CGCCTGGTACGCATCGGCATTGAGACCACCGGCGCGCGGCGCCTCCGCCGCCTCCTGGCGGCCAGAGGGCTCGATCCCGGACCGGTGACGCAAGACGGCGACGGGAGCCTGGCGTTCACGCTGAGCGACCCGGAAGAGCACCGGCTGCGCTTCGTCGAGTACCTGCCGGACTCGCTCCCGGCGCGGACGCGCGGGCGCTTCCTCGGCTCGCGCCGCATCTCCGAGCGCCTGCGCCACGCCGGCGTGACCGTCTCCGACGAAGCCCGTGCGATGGCTTTCTACCGGGACAAGCTGGAGTTCGTCGAGATCTGGCGCGGCGGTCCGGCGGAGGGCGAAACGCGCTGGGTGAACATGCGGATGCCGGGCGCCAGCGGCGACTACGTCGAGTATATGCTCCACAGCGCGCCGCCGACGCGCGACCAGCTCGGCTCGATGCACCACATCTGCCTCGAAGTCGGCGACATTCAGGCCGCCTGGCGCACCGCCGTCGAGCGCGGCGTCCCGGACTCGGAGCGGTACCGCCCGCGCGTCGGCCGCGTCCGCAAGTGGCTGTTCAACCTCTTCGACCCGGACGGCTCGCGGACCGAATTGATGGAGCCGAAAACTGTCGACTAGTCCGGCGTGCCGGTTGCCGGGCCCGGCGGTTCAATCCCCTGCCTCGTTGAGCATGCCGGCGAAGGTGGTCACGAAGGTGGCGCCGTCGGAGCCGTCCGGGTCGGCGATGTTGGCTCCGGCGGGCAACACTGTTGTGTCCGAAGGACCGGCGTACAGCGGCTGAATGCGTCCCAGGCCGCCCTGCGCGAGCAGATCCGCCACGAGATCGAACGCCGAAGCGGGCCGGCCCAGCCGGAGCCACTCGCCGCCCGGCGCGGCGCCCGGCGCAGGCGGCTGGACCCCCAATTTGGCCGCCATCAGCGCGCGCCGGTAGGCGCGCACATTGCGCGAGTAGCCCTGTTCGAGCTGCCGGTCGAAGGAAGCGACGGCCGCGCTCCCGTCGAAGGTCATCCCCCGGCGCCGGAAATGCGTCGCGCCCACCAGGCACCAGACGTCATCGACGATGACCGAGGTCGTCCGGAGGAAGGCCGTCCGCCCGGGAAAGCCCACCGGATGAAACAGCGCCACGCGCTCCGGCGCCACCGCCAGCAGCGCCCCCAGCGCCTCGACGCGCGCTTGATAGTGCTGCCGCCACCAGCCTTTGAAGTTCGTCGCAAAGTCAGGATCGCGCGGCGTGCAGATCAGCACCTTCAGGTTCGGATGCGCTGCGAGGCTGGCGGCCAGTTCGGCGACCAGATCCACTTCGAACGGCTGCGGCGCTCCCACCGGCCGCGCCGTGCGCGCAAACTGCGGCGACTCGATGTAGACGAGTTCGCGCGCCTCGGCGATGGCCCGCCGGAGCGCCCACTGGGCGTCGCGCAAGCCGTGGCGCGCCACGAAGAATTCGCGCCGGATCTCGCGCTGGACGCGGGCCTCGTTCTGAATGCTGACGGCGATCGATGGAGGCGGCAGGCCCATTTGCGAGGCGGCGTTGTTGATCAACTGCTGGACGGTGAGGCCGGGGGGCGGCGGGGACAGGCTGCTCAGCCACGGAGTCTCGCAGCCGGCCGCCACCGTTTCGAGCAGCACGCCGATACCCGTATCGGCGCTCGCCGAGTCGTTCGGAACGTTGAAATTGTCGCCCAGCGAGGCCAGAACCCAGCCGGGATTCGCCCCGGCAGTGCTGGGCAACGGGATGATCGGCTGGACGCGCTTGAGGGCGTGGAGCGCCAGGTCGTAACCGAGCGCGCCGGTGGCGCGGACACCGGGAGCGTGGAGATCCGGCCCGGCCGGATTGCCGGGATTGCCGCTCGCGTGCAGCGCCGAGCGCGACTCTCGCGCCAGACGGCCGCCAGTGAGGACGGCATCCCAGAGCAGGCTGCCCGGCGGCTGGGCGCCGGGGCCCGTCGTTCCTGTCACGGCGACGGTCTCCAGGCGCGCCATCGTGGGCAGGCGCGGCGCCTCGCGAGGGGAAGGCTCGGCGGCCAGGCTCAGCACCAGATCGAGCAGGTTTGACGGCGGCGGGCCGGGCGGCGGGGGCGCGGGACGAGGGATGTTGAAAAGCGGCGAACTGGCCACGCCGAGCATCTGCGGGAGCATCGCCCCCAGAACCGTCGTGCCCGGGGCGGCGGCGAAGGGGTCGGCAGGCGGCGCTACCGGTCCCGCTCCTACGTTCACCACGACGTTGCCGAACAAGCGCCGGTTGCCGGTCCGCGGCGCGATCACCACATCCATCGTCAACACGGCCGGAGTCGGGCGCGGCTGGCCCGGCGCCAGGCGAAACGGGTTAGACAACAGCACTTGAACCGGATTCGTTCCCGAGGCGATCGCGGCGCCGCCGTCGCCGCGCAGAAACGAGGGTTCGGCGGCGATCGCCGCGATTTCCACGAACTGGCGCGGGTAGATCCGCACGTGCGCGCCGTCGGGCGCGATCCCGCCGGCGATGGTGACCACGACGTCGTTGCCGGCCGTAAACGCCGCGTTCACCGACCCTGACGGCAGCGAAGGCGGCGCGGGAAAGCCCGCCCCGGTGTTCGGCGGAGGGAAAGCCGGCCAGTGGGCGTTCGGGCCACGCTGGGGCGGCAGAATCATGCTCTGGTCGATCTGCGGCGAGACGGCCAGGATCATCTGCTGAGACGGCCGGTTCAAGACGGCGTTGATTTCCCCGAGCGTGTCCGGGCCGTCGGCCAGGTAATCGATGCGCACTTGATCGCGAACGAGCGGCAGCAGGTCGGCGGGGATACGCTGGTCGTCCGGACCGACGCCCAGAACCGCGGCGGCGGTTCGATTGCCCAGCAGCGCCCATTCGGCATCCACGGCCATGACGCGGAAGAACTGCCGTGGAAGGGCCGGGCCGGCGGGCAGGGGCGGCGGGGCGAGGTGCGCGCGGCCGAGGACGCCGAACGTCGCCCAGCCCCAGCGGAGGCGCCCGCCGTCCGTCGCCGCCGCGCGGATGCGGTCTCCGGCATTCAACGTGAACAGGCCGCCGGCGGGAACCGAACCCGTGACGTTGTCGCCGGCATCGGTTGTGACGAGCGTGGCGCCCGCCGCCGCGGCCAGCAGGCCTGCACGCCAGAGCCTCGGGG
>JBBIMZ010000535.1:0-3126 GCA_037444135.1 Solibacteraceae bacterium | reverse complement strand
CGGGGAGATGCCGGCGATCTACTATCCGTTCCTGAACGTCGGCGGCGGCAATTACGGTAAGGGCAGCTACTGGTACCAGCATCCGCGGCACTGGGCCTGGGACGCCAGCCTGCGCAAGGTCAGCGGCCGGCATAGCTGGAAGACCGGTTTTTCCCACCGGCAGCACAAAGCCGACGGGATTTTCCCCAACCTGATGGGCTTTTACTTCTATCCGGCGCACACCGCCGAGACCTTCCAGTCGCCTGACGTGCTGCGCAACGGTAGCGACTGGGCGACGTTCCTGCTAGGCGCCATCGACAACAACTCCTACGCCCGGACCTTCCCCTTCCAGTTGTTCCGCTCCAACTATTACGCGCTGTTCGTCCACGACGACATCAAGCTCAGCCAGCGGCTGACGCTCAACCTGGGCCTGCGCTATGAATATGAAACCGGACCGTACGACGAGCGCGACCGGCTCTCGCGCTATGTCGATTTGACCAGTCCCATCCCTGAATTCCAGGCCAGTCCGCCGCAGTTGCCGGCCGAGGCGCTGCGCTACCGGCAGGCGCCGCCAATTTACAACGGCGCCTGGGTGTTCACCGACTCGAGCAACCGGGCGATGTACAACGCCGAGAAGACGGTCTTCATGCCGCGCGTGGGCGTCGCGATCCGGATCGACGACAAGACCGCCTTCCGCGCCGGCTTCGCCCGCTACGTGATCCCGCCGCTGCTCCAGCAGAACACGCTGGCCTCGGCGACGATGCCCATGTGGGGCTATTCGGCCGAGACGTTCGTCGCGCCGTTCCTGCAAGGCGTGCCGGGCTCTGTCATCAGCGATCCATTCCCCGTGACGAATCCGCTGATTCTGCCCAAGCAGAAGTCGCTCGGCCGCTACACCAACCTCGGCGACGCTCCCTTTTATTACAAGCAGGATATGAAGACGGGCGTCAACGACCGGATCAACTTTTCGATCCAGCGCGCGCTGCCGAACCGGATTCACGTCGACGTGACCTGGTTCATGAACTTCGGGCGCAAGCTGCCCTACAGCAAGCTGATGAACCTCGCCGACCCGAACGTCTACTACACGATCAAGTCCGAGTGGGACCGCCAGGTTCCGAATCCCTTCTACAATTACCTGACGCCGGATAAGTTCCCGGGCGCGCTGCGCAACCAGCGTACGGTGACCGTCGGCAGCCTGCTGACCCCGTATCCGCAGTACCGGGGGCTGTCGCAGTACAACACCGACGGGATCTTGAACCGCTACCGCGCGCTCCAGTTGCGCGTCCAGCGGGCCTTCAGCGCAGGCTACAGCTTCCTGTTCGCCTACAACTACAACCAGGAGAAGAACTACGAGTTCTTCGACGACATCGCCCGCTACGCCGAACGCTTCACCTTCATCGACGGCAACATGCCGCGGCATCGCATCAGCGCCGCCGGGAGCTGGGACCTGCCGTTGGGCAAGGGGCGCCCATACCTGAACAACCTTCATCCGGTGCTGAACGCCGTCATCGGCGGCTGGCAGACCAGCCACCTGCTGATGGCCAACTCCGGGCCGGCGCTGCGCTTCGGCACGATGATCGCTCCGGCCGAGGCGCCCAAGGTGCTGCGCCAGCGCACCAAGTGGTTCGATACGGCGGGCTTCGCCCGCCAGCCGGCCTACACGCCGCGCACCAATCCGTGGCAGTATCCGGGCGTGAACGGCCCCAAGTACTGGAACCTGGACTCGACGCTGACCAAGACCTTCCTCGTCAAGGAGCGCTACACGCTCGAGTTCCGCTTCGAGACCTACAACACGACCAACGTCTTCGTACCCACGAATCCGAACATGTCGGTGACGTCGTCCGGCTTCGGCCGCACCGAGAGCCAGCAGAACCGCGGGCGCGAGTGCCAGTACTCGCTGCGAATCATTTTCTGAGCGGTCCGCACAGCGGTCAAGCGGGGCCATGAACCGCCATGGCCCCGCGATTCATTCCGCCGCGCCGAGCCAGACGGGACTGCTCCAGGCGATTTCGTAGTCTTGCTGGAAGACGCGAACGTAGTAGTAGCTCCGGCCCGGCAGGGGTGAGGCGTCGAGGAAGGAGAGATCCACCTCGCGGCCGCCGGCCTGGTGGACGTAGATGTACTCGCCGTTGCGGCAGATCTCGACGCTGGTGATCCGGGCCGGGGCGCGCACCCGGACTTTGACCTCCACGCGCTCGCCCGCCGGTTCGCTGACCTTCTCTCCCATCAGGTGTCCGTTGACGCGCACGTCGAGCATCATGCGGGGCGCCGTCGTGCCGAACGTCCGTCGCTTGCGGATCGCCTCGAGCAGCGCCTTGCGCGACAGCTCCTCGGCCCAGACGCACGCTTTGCCATAGCCGCCTCCGTGGTCGGGACTCGCGATGACGCCGATCACTTTCCCTTCGTTCCACACGTCGCGGAGGTAGCGCCCCGGGGCCGGGATGGAGCGCTGAGCCTGCCGCGGCGCGCCGAAACCCTCGTAGGAGCCCCGGACCTGGAAGATCTCGGCCACCGGCTGAGCCTGTTCGTCGGTGAACCGCCAGTCCACCGGGACGTTGCCCGTGTCGGCGAGTTGATGCGGGATCTGAACGAAACTCGCCTTCATCCGCCGCAGCTGGGCCCAGAGCTCGGCTGGCGTCTGTCCCGAGTAGGCGTTCCACCAGCGGGGAAAGAAAGGGTCTTCGAGGATGAGGTTCCTGTGGCCGTAGAAGCCGTAGGGGTTTTCCTTCGTATAGATCTCGAACGAGGAGGTCCATTCCTGCGCCAGAAAGGTCAAGAACCGGCCGGGATCCTCGTTGGCGCGCGCCAGCTTCGCCGTGTAATTCCACAGGTAGGGCGTCAGGTTGTAGCCGTGGTCGGTGACGGCGGCGAAATCCAGGCGGTTGATGTCGCGGCGGTGCTGGTAGTTCTCGTCGACGGACTGATCGCCGCAGCGGTTGCAGACCGAGATGTCCGAATGCGCGTGCAAGTCCCCGAAGTAGAGCCGGAGCCGGCGGCCCTGATATTCGATGACGGGCGTTTCGGCGTCCTCGCCGTAGTGGGTGCGCAGGCGCGCGGCCTCGAAATCCTCGAAAGGCTCGGCCGCGAGCTCCAGGCGATGGGGGAGGGCCGGCGCGCGCAGTTGGTCGAGTTCGAGCGCGGCGAACA
>JBBIMZ010000534.1:0-3144 GCA_037444135.1 Solibacteraceae bacterium | reverse complement strand
GGCGCGGCCATGCTCGAGGCGGCCGAGCTGCGCAAGCGCACCTTCCGCGAAATCCACCGGCTCAGCCAGCACGCCGCCGAGCGGCGGCCGGTCGACACGCGCCCCCTCTCGATGGAGAACGTCATCCTCCTGCGCGAGCAGGTGCTCCCTTACGCGCCGCCTCCGGGCGGCGGCCCGATTCCGGCATACCTGGGCATCGACGTGGGCTCGGTCTCGACGAACCTGGTCGCCATGGACGAGGCCGGTCAAGTGATCCACGATATCTACCTGCGCACTGCCGGGCGTCCCATCCAAGCCGTCCAGAAGGGCCTCACCGAGCTCAGCCGCCTGTGGGGACACCGCCTTGAGATCCGGGGCGTCGGCGCCACCGGCAGCGGGCGGGAGCTGATCGGGGAGTTCGTCGGCGCCGACGCGGTTCACGACGAGATCACGGCGCACAAGACCGGCGCCCTCCACGTCAGCCGCACGCTGGGCGGCGAGATGGTCGACACGATCTTCGAAATCGGCGGCCAGGACTCCAAGTTCATCGCCATCGAGAACGGCGTCGTGGTCGATTTCGCCATGAACGAAGCCTGCGCTGCGGGCACCGGCTCGTTTCTCGAGGAGCAGGCCGAAAAGCTCGGCATCAGCATCAAGGAAGAGTTCGCCCGGCTGGCGCTTTCCTCGACGGCGCCCTCCCGGCTCGGCGAGCGCTGCACGGTGTTCATGGAGCGCGACGTCAACAGCTTTCTGCACAAGGGCGACACGATCCCCGACGTGCTGGCCGGGCTGGCCTACTCGATCGCGCTGAATTACTTGAACCGTGTGGTGCGCGGGCGGCGGATCGGCAACGTGATTTACTTTCAGGGCGGCACCGCGTACAACGACGCGGTGGCCGCCGCCTTCGCGGGGCTGCTCGGCAAGAAGATCACCGTGCCGCCTTACAACGGCGTGATGGGCGCCATCGGCATGGCGCTCATCGCGCGCCAGTGGCATCAGGCCACCGGCGCCGCGACGCGCTTTCGCGGCTATGACCTGAGCCGCTTGGAAATCTCCACCCGCGACTTCGTTTGCAAAGCCTGTACCAATCACTGCGACATTAAGGAGTTCACCATCGAGGGCCAGAAAAGCTTCTGGGGGGACAAGTGTTCGGACAAGTACCGGAAGGCCGCCAGGACGGAGCGCAAACCGGTGATCGAGGATCTGATCGCGTGGCGCGAGAAGGTCCTGGAGGAGATCACCGGAGCGGCGCCGGCCTCCGCCCCGGGCGCCTTGCGCGTCGGCATTCCGCGGACGATGTCCATGTTCGACCGCTATCCGTTCTGGCACCGATATTTCACCGAGATCGGCTGTCAGGTGGTCCTCTCCCGGCAGACCGACGCCGCAATTGCCGCCGCAGGGGTCGAGCTGGCGGTCGCCCAGCCGTGCTATCCGGTCCAGGTCGCGCACGGACACGTCCTCGAACTCCTCCGCCGGGGCGTCGACTATCTGTTTGTTCCGAACGCCCTCGACGCCGAGTCGGCCGAAGGCTCGGCCTGCATCGCGCATTTTTGTCCCTGGAATCAGACGCTGCCCTTCGTGCTGCGCTCTGCCCCCGGGCTTGCCGAACATTCAGACAAGTTTCTCTCGCCGACCCTGCATTTCCAGCTCGGCCGCGAGCACGTCAAGCGGTCGCTGTCCGAAATGGCTCGCCGGCTCGGCGTGCGCCGCAGCCGGAGCGACCGAGCCGTGGAGGCCGCCTACGCCGCCCAACGCGAGCTTCAAGACCGTCTGCTCGAGGCGGGGCGCCGGGCGCTCCAGGTGCTGGAGCGGACCGGCGAGCCCGGCATCATTCTGGTCGGCCGCAGCTATAACATTTATGACCGCGGCATCAACTGCGACATTCCGCGCAAGCTCCGGCGGTTTTACGGCGCCAACGTGATTCCCCTCGATTTTCTGGTCACCGGCGCCGAAACCGTCGAAGACCTGCACGCCAACATGTACTGGATCTCCGGGCGCAAGATCCTGGAAGCGGCCCGCCTGGCGGCCTCGCGGCCCAATCTCCACTTGATTTACATCTCGAACTTCAAGTGCGGGCCGGACTCATACATCAAGTACTTCACCCGGCAGATCGCAGGCGCGCCGGTGCTCGTGCTTCAATTCGACGGGCACGGCAACGACGCCGGCTATCTGACGCGCTGCGAGGCCTATCTGGACAGCAAGGGGATTCTGCGATGCTACAACTCGAATCTCGAGGTCACGCGGCCCAAGGCGCTGCCGGCCGGCATCCACTGACCGGCAAGAAAGTGTTGATCCCGCCGATGGCCGCCGGCAGCGCCCGGCTGTTCGCCGCCGGATTCCGCGCCTTGGGCGTCGAGGCCGAACCGACGCCGCCTTCCGACGAGCGCACGCGCGAGCTGGGATCCCGCTACACCTCGGGCGACGAATGCTATCCGGCAAAGGTCACCATCGGCGACTTCATGAAGTACCTGGAATCGCCCGGCGCCGAACCGGAGCGGACGGTCTTCTTCATGCCCACCTCCGACGGGCCGTGCCGCTTCGGCCAGTACGCGCCCTACCTGCGGCAGATTCTGGACCGCCACGGCTACGGCGCCGTCGGAATTCTTTCCCCCACGAGCCAGAACGGCTACGCCGGGCTGGGCGAGCTGGCGCGGGCGTTTTTCCGGACCCAGTGGCGGGCGCTGGTGGCGGGCGACATTTTGCAGAAGTTGCAACTCATGTGCCGGCCCTACGAGCTCGTCAAGGGCGAGACCGACCGCGTCTACGCGGAGTGTCTCGAAGACGTCGCCCTCACGATCGAGCGCACTCCGCTCGATCCGCCCGTCCAGCTCGAGGCGATGCGCCGGGCCATGCTGCGATGCCGGGCGCGCTTCCGCGCCATCCGCGGCCGCCGGGATCCCGACCGCCCTCTGATCGGCGTCGTCGGCGAGATCTTCTGCCGGCTGAACACCTTCTCCAATGACGATCTGGTGCGGCGCCTGGAGGAATACGGCGCCGAGTGCTGGGTCTCCGACATCACCGAGTGGATCTGGTACACCAACTCGGAGCAGTTCCGCAAGTTAAAGCTGCTGGGAAAGCGGATCTCCGCCGAGAGCTTCAAGGCCTGGATCCGCACCAGCGTCCAGCGGCGAGACGAGCATGTGTTGCTCGAGCCGTTCCGCCAGG
>JBBIMZ010000533.1:0-3155 GCA_037444135.1 Solibacteraceae bacterium | reverse complement strand
CTCGACGAGGATGAACTCGCCGAGCGCCTGAGCGATCTCCGGCCGCGTGAACATGTTCGCCTTCATCCAGTGGCAGTTGGTGCAGGCATAGCCGGTGAAGTTCACAAAGACGAGCTTGTTCTCCGCTTTGGCGCGCGCCAGAGCCGCTTCGTAATCGTTCTTGAGCCAGCTCAGGCCGTCGGCGGCCGGACCGGGCGCCGCGCCTTCGCGCGGAGGCGGCACGTAGGCGTCGAGCTCGCCCAGGCGCGCCCCGAACATTCCAGGAATCAGGCTGACGGCGAAGACGAGCAGGGCGGAACCCGCCAGCAGCCGCGGGAGTCCCAGTTTCTCCTCCGGGTCGACCCCTTCGAGCCGCAGCAGCCCGAGAAGATACGCTCCGGCGAGCGAAAACAGCACGATCCAGACGGCCAGATAACGCTCCCGGGTGAGCAGGTTCCATTGCATCACCTGGTCGATGTTGCTCAGGTACTTGAACATGGCGGCCAGGATGAGAAAGCCGAGGACGACCTTCACGCGAGGCAACCAGCCGCCGCTCTTCGGCAGCCGCTGAAGCCACGAGGGAAACAGCGCCAGCAGGAAGAAGGGCGAAGCGAGTCCGGTGGCGAAGGCGAGCATGCCAAGCACCGGCTGGAGCCCGCCGCTTTGGATCGAAGCGGCCAGAAGCGTACCGACAAAGGGGCCGACGCAGGCGAAAGCGGTCAACGAAAACGTGAGGCCCATCACGGCTGTTCCGAAATAGCCGCCTCGCTGGGACGCCCGGTCCAGGCGCGTCAGCAGGCCCGAGGGCAGCGTGATCTCGAAGGCGCCCAGGAGGCTCAGACCGAAGGCCAGAAACACGGCTGCGATAAACAGGTTCACCCAGGGGTTCGAGCCGAGCTCGACGACCCCGAACGGGCCGAGAATCGCCGTCGTGACCAGCCCGAGGCCCGTGAACAGCACAATGATACCCAGGCAGAACACGAGCGCCTGGATGACGGCGTCGCGGCGCAGGCGGACGTTTTGCCGCAGAAAGAAGGAGACCGTGATCGGGATCATCGGGAATACGCACGGAGTGAAGACGGCGGCCAGGCCGAAGCCGAAGGCGATGGCGACAAACGCCGCCCAACCGGCTGGGGAAGAACGCGTGGGAGCGGCCCCTGGGGAAGACGCCGGCGGCGGGGACGCAGCTCCGGCTGCGGAGGCCAGAACCACCGTTTCTCCGGCCGGCACGAAGCCTTCGGGAATCCCCGCCGCGCCGGAGGGGGCCGCCGGATCGATAGTCAAGGAGGCCGAGGCGGTCTTTCGCACGGGGGGCAGGCAGAGTTTATCCGTGCAGAGCTGGTAGCGGACGCGGGCCGTCAGCTCCACCGGACCCGGAGGCGCGCCGCCGGCGAGGCCGATCTCGAGCAGGAAGCTGGTCTGGCCGGAGTAGGTTTCGGTGTCGACCTTGAAGTTCGGATCGAACTTGGTGGTCGGCAGGCGCTGGTAAAGACGAAAACTCGCCAGCTGCGGCCGCGGTTCAAGCTCGATCCGCGTCGGAATCGGTCCTCCGGGCGGCGTGGTTGGCGAGTACAGGTGCCAGCCGTCTTCGAGGGTGACTTCGAGCCTGGCCAGCACCTTGGCGCCGGGGGGCGCGGCAGGGCGGTCGACCGACAGCGACCACTTGGCCGGATCGAGCCTCTGCGCCGGAAGCGGCGTCACAGCGCTCGCCAGCAAGAAGGCGAAAAGAAAACGGAGACGGCTGAACACTCTTTCTGCCCCTGCTCTTCAGTGTAACGAAGCGGCGGCGCCCGGACCGCCCAGGCTCAGGTCGCTTTCCCGGTTAGCGGCGCGGCGCTCCAGCGGCATAGTTCCTCCTCGATCTGCTTGTTGGCCTGGCCGCGCGCGAATTCAGCGGCGATCCGAATCGCGTTCTTGATCGCATTGGCGTTGGAGCTGCCGTGACAGATAATGCACACGCCCCGCACGCCGAGCAGCGGCGCGCCGCCCGTTTCCGAATAATCGACGCGCTTTTTGAACTCGGCGAAGGCCGAGCGGGCCATCAGGTAGCCGAAGCGCCGCGCCGGCGTGGCCGAGAGCGACTCGCGGAGCATCTGCTTGACCAGATCGGCCAGCCCTTCACTGGCCTTCAGGACCACGTTGCCGACGAAGCCGTCGCAGATGATCACATCGGCCTGGCCGGAGTACAGGTCCCGCCCCTCGACGTTGCCGATGAAGTTCAGCGGCAGGCTCTTGAGCAGCGGCAGGACCGCGCGCGTGAGCTCGTTGCCCTTGTGATCTTCCGTGCCGATCGACAGCAGGCCCACGCGCGGCCGGCTGGTCTTGAGGATGACTCTGGAGTACACTTCGCCCATGACGGCGAACTGGGCGAGCATCCGGGGCGTACAGTCGACGTTGGCGCCGACGTCCATCAGCACGACGGGCGTGCCCCTGCGCGTCGGCAGCACGGAAGCCAGCGCGGGGCGTTCGACGCCGGGCAGCATCCCCTGTATCATCTTCGCGGTCGCCATGACGGCGCCGGTGTTGCCCGCCGACACCAGCCCCTGGGCGACGCCGTCGCGAACCAGCCGCGAGGCCACGCGGATCGAGCTGTCGCGCTTGGCGCGAAAGGCCTTGGCGGCCGCGTCTTCCATCGTCACCACTTCGCTGGCGTGGAAAATCTCGATCGGCAGGCCCGCCGCGCCGTTGCGGCGCGACAGTTCCCGCTCCAGGACTTCCTTGCGCCCCACGAGCAGGACACGGATGCCGAGCGAACGCGCCGCCTGGACTGCCCCGTCGATCTCCGAGCCGGGGGCGTGATCGCCGCCCATGGCGTCCACCGCGATCGTCACCATTGGGTTTCCGCGCCGGCAGCCGGCCCGATCGGGCTTCCGCGACTTCGATCACTTCCCGCCCCTTGTACTGCCCGCAGTGCGGGCAGACCCGGTGCGGCAGCTTCGGCTCGTGGCAGTTGGGGCACTCGGCCAAAGCGGCGGGCTTCAGCGCGTCGTGCGCGCGGCGGTTGGCGGTCCGGCGTTTGGAATGTCGGCGTTTGGGATTGGGCATGTCAAAACTCGATTCTACTTCCAGTCGTTCGTCGGTTGCGTTGCAATCCGGCCCGGGGCCGGGCGCCGGGTTAACTGCCCGACGGGCGAAAGACTCGCAGCGCCGCCCAGCGGTCGTCCAGAACCGCCGTC
>JBBIMZ010000532.1:0-3172 GCA_037444135.1 Solibacteraceae bacterium | reverse complement strand
CGCCCGGTTCAAGTGCGAGACGGTCTCGGCGGGACCGGTGTGGTGTTCCGCGAGCATCTGCACGCGCGCCTGGAGATTCACCATCAACAGCGCCGCCGACATGCCCTTGCCGGCCACGTCGCCCACCGCCACCAGCACCCGGCCGTCGGGACGCTCGAGGAAGTCGTAATAGTCGCCGCCCACCGTCTGGCAGGGCGCGTTGTAGCCGGCCAGATCCAGGCCGGGCACCGCCGGCGGCCGCCCGGGCAGGATCTGCCGCTGGATCTCGGCGGCGCGCCCGAGCTCAATCTCGAGGATGCGGCGCTCCTCTTCGATCGCGGCCAGACGTTCGCGCTCGATGCGCAGCGCGGCCACGTTCGCCATCACCGTCAGCAGGTTCAGGTCCTGCGGTGTGAACTGGCGCCATAGGTGCGGCGAATCGACGTAGATCAGGCCGAGGACCTGCTCTTCGGTTTGCAAGGGAACGGCCATCAGCGAATGGACCTTCTGGCGGACGATGCTCTGGCGCATGCGGAGCGCGTCGTCCATCATGGCGTCGCTGATGAGCAGCGACGAGCGGCCCTTCAGGACGCGGTCGCGCACCGCCGTGCTGATCAGGAACTCTTCTCCCCGGAAAGCCTGCACGCGCAGGGCGCCGCCTTCCTGGAGCATCAGCACGCCGCGCGTGGCGCCCACGGCCTCCAGACACAGGTTCAGCGTATCTTCGTAGAGGCGCGGGAGGCCCTTACGGGCCATCAGCTCCCGGCCCGCGCGCACCAGCACCGTAACCGGGTCGCTCCACTCCTTGCCCGGCTCGCCCAACCGCGGCTCGCGCGTCCCTTCGCCTTTGGGGATCAGTTCGCCGAGCGTCACCGTGTGGGTCGGCGGCTTATCGCCGACAGGGATCGCGTCAAAGATCACCGTGCCGCCGGGGAGGGTTTCGTCGGGCCCGTTGAAAACTAACGTCACGCGGCTGGCCACGACACGGTCGCCCTGCTTGAGTGCAACCGCGCCGGTGATTCGCTCTTCATTGAGCAGCGTGCCGTTCTTGCTTCCCAAATCCCGGACCTGCCAGAGGCCGCCGGTTTGTTCGAGCACCATATGATGCCGCGACAGCCCCAGATCCTCAGGGAAGAAGAGGTCATTATCGGTGGAGCGGCCCAGCGTAATGCGATCGCCGCTCAGATCCATGCTCTTGCGGCTGCCGTTGGGCGCCGTGATGACCACGCGATGCACCATCGAGTGATCCGGGTCCGTCTGCCTGGCTCCGGCAGGCGAACTCATGCGAAACTCCTCCGCGCCGCTTCCTCATTCGGGAAGCATTCGAGCAGCGTGCTCAACCGCGTGATCTGGAGCAGATCCAAAGCGCGGCCCGCGATTCCGACGAGCTTCATCTCGCCGCCGTGGCGCCTCACCGTCGTGTAAGCGCCGACCAGCTCGCCCAGTCCGGCGCTGTCCATGAAGGGCACTTTGCTCAAGTTCAGAATGACTCGCCGCTCGCCGCCGTCCACCAAGGTGCGGATCGCTTGGCGCAGACGCCCGGTCGCCTCGCCGAGCGTGACGCTGCCTTCGACTTCCAGGACGGCGATGTCTTCGAATTGCCTGCGCGCGATGGTTATGCTCATCGCTCCCCTCCCCGCCGGCCCGACCTTGCCAGGTCGACACGCCAATTATCGCACTTCGGCGGCTCGGCGCGCAGCCGCCGAGCCGCGTCGCGTCAAGTCCGCCGCCGCCCGTACGCTATCATGTAGGCAAAATGGCGGTTGTGACCGTGACGGGCGAGCCCGGCTGTCGCATCGAAGAGACGGCTCGCCTGGTCGCCCAGCGCCTCGGTTTCGAGCTGTTCACCGAGCGCGCCCTCAGACGGCTGATCGAAGAAGAATTCGGCCCCGAGCAGACGTTGCCGGACCGCGCCTTTCCGCACCTGCTTGCCTCGGTGCTGGCCCGGCTGGCCGCCGCCCATCACCTGGTGGCCGCGATCCCTGGCGCCGAGTTCCTGCTCGGGGACTTCAGCGGCGTGCTGCGAGTCTGGATCGGCGCGCCGGCCGGATACCGCGCGGGCATGCTGATGCTCGATCACCGCATCGAACGTGAAGCGGCGCTCGAGTTGCTCGCCAAGCAGGAAGCCGACCTCAAGGAGGACCGCCGGCGCAAATTCGGCCGGGCCGCCGCGCCGCTCCACACCTTCGACCTGGCGATCAATGCCTCGGTTTGGGACACCGAGGCGATGGCCGAGCTGATCGCTCACGCCGCCGCGCAGCGCGGCTTGTGCGACCACGGGCTGCTTCCCGAACCTGCCGAAGCGCAGATCCAGTTCCAGACGCGCCTCCAACTGGCGCGCTACCGCATCCATCCTCCCGACAACGTGCATCTTCGCCGGCGGCCCTTCGTTCACCCGAGCGAGGAGATCTTCGCCAACCTGCTGGACTTCTACCGGATCAACTGGGAATACGAGCCGCGCAGCTTTCCGCTCGAGCGGGACGCCGCCGGCAACGTCACCGAAGCCTTCACGCCGGACTTTTATCTGCCCGACTTTGATCTCTACGTCGAGCTGACCACGATGAAGCAGTCGCTGGTGACGCGCAAGAACCGAAAGATCCGCCGCCTGCGCCAGCTCTATCCGGACGTCAATATCCAGGTCTTCTATGAAAAGGACTTCCGGAACCTGATCTTCAAGTACGGGCTGGCGGAGCGGGCCGTCACCGCATGACGCCCGTCCAGCCGCCCGAGATCGAACGGATCCTGTTCACCGAAGAGCAGATTCTGGAGCGCATCGGCGCCGTGGCCGGCCAGATCTCTCGCCGCTACCAGGGCCGGAACCTCAAGCTGATTGCGGTCCTCAAGGGCTCGGTCTTCTTCCTGGCGGCGCTGGCCCGGCGGATCGAGATCCCGCTGAAGATCGACTTTCTGGCGATTTCCGGCTTCGCTTCGAGCGGCCGGCCGTCGGGCGTGGTGCGCATCGCCAAGGACCTGGACGAGTCGATCGAGGGCGAGGACGTGCTGCTGGTGGAGGACATCGTCGACACGGGGCTGACGGCGCGCTACCTGCTCCAGACGCTGGCCGGCCGGGGGCCGAACTCGCTGGCCATCTGCACGCTGCTCGATCGCACCTGCCGCCGCCTGGTTCCGGTCCCCGTCGAGTATCGCTGATTCGAGATTCCCGACCGCGGGGTGCTGGGTTTCGGCCTCGACT
>JBBIMZ010000531.1:0-3173 GCA_037444135.1 Solibacteraceae bacterium | reverse complement strand
TCCCTCGGTGGTGGCGAAGTCCTTGGCCACCTCCTCGTTCCAGATGCTCGGGTCCTGCAAGAACCCGTCTTCGTCCACCTCGTACTGTCTTCCGTTGACCTCAAAAATCGGCATATTCGTTTTCTCCTAACCCGCTCGTAAGTCGCGCGCCGCACGCAACACCCGGCGGCGCGTCACAACATCTCGATGTAGCCGCAGGGGCAGGCTTCGGCGCATTTCTTGCACCCGTTGCACAACTCGAGCTTGATGCTGTAGTGTTGCCCCTTGGGAAGCCGGACGAAGGCGTTGTTGGTGCAGAACATCCAGCAGGTCTCGCAGTCCATGCACAGGCCGCAGGACATGCACCGCCTGGCTTCCTCCAGGGCTTCCTGCTCGGAGAGGCCCCCTTCGATCTCGGTGTCCATGTCGCGGAGCTCGACGGGCACGTGCGGCCGCTCGTGCCGCGGGGCGGGCTTGTACCAGTCGAGTTTCATCCGGTCGGCCGTGATCGGCGGCGGCAATTCGGGCTTTCGGAGCTCCTTGCCGCGGAACCGCGCGTCGATCGCCTCGGCGGCGAACCGCCCTTGACCGATGGCGATCGAGGCGAGGCCGAGCGTGACGTCGTCGCCGCCGGCATAGATGCCGTCCAGACGCGTGCGGCCCCATTCGTCGGTCTTGATCCAGCTCCGGCCGTCGCGCAGGGCGACGAATCCGTCGAATTCGGGTTCCTGGCTGATGGCGGCGATGATCGTGCTCGCCTCGATGTCGAATTCGGTGCCGGGCTTGGGCACGGGGCGCGGCCGGCCCGACGCATCCGGCTCGCCGAGCTCCATGCGGATGCAGCGCAAGCCCGTGGCGCGGCCGTCCTGGCAGAGAATCTGCACCGGCGCCGCCAAGAATTCGATGCGCACGCCCTCCTCGAGCGCGCCCTCGATCTCCGGCTTGATGGCCGGCATCTCGGCGCGCGTCCGGCGGTACAGCATGGTCACCTCGGCGCCGAGGCGCCGGCTGACGCGCGCCGCATCGACCGCCGTGTCGCCGCCGCCGATGACCACCACTTTGGGACCGACCTGAACGGGCTCGCCGGAGTTGACCTTGTTCAGAAATTCCGTCCCGGTGAAGACGTTGGGGGCGTCCTCGCCCGGCACGCCGAGCCGCAGCCCCTTGTGGGCGCCGATACCGACGAAAATGGCGGGAAACTGCGCACGGAGCTCCTCGAGCGTGACGTCCCGACCCACGCTGACGCGCGTTCTCAGCTCGACGCCGAGCTCGAGAATCCGCTGGATCTCGGCGTCGAGCACGCGGCGCGGCAGGCGGTAGCGCGGGATCCCGTAGCGCAGCATCCCGCCGGGCTGGTCGAACGCCTCGAAGACGGTCACCGCGTAGCCCCGCCGCGCCAGTTGATAGGCGCAGGACAGACCCGCCGGGCCTGAGCCGACGACGGCGACGCGTTCGGGATGCCGCTCCTCGGTAAGCCGGGAGAACTTCCAGCCCTTCTCCAAGGCATAGTCGCCGAGAAAGCGCTCGAGCGCGTTGACCGCCACGCCGCCGTCCTTGAAGGCGCGGTTGCAGTTATCCTCGCAGGGGTGCGGGCAGATGCGCCCGCAGACGGCCGGCAGCGGATTACGGTCGGTGATGATTTCCCAGGCCATCCGGTAAGCCTGCTCGTGCGTGCGCCCGTAGGCCTCGGCCTGGGCGATCAGCGTCAGCCAGCCGCGGATGTTGGTTCCCGCCGGGCAGTGGCCGATGCACGGGGGTGTCTTTTCTACATAGCGGGGCCGCAGCGGGCTGATTTCGCCCGCCGCCAGGCTCACCGGCTTGACTTCGATCTTCTTCTTCTCCTTGAACAGTCCCATGAACCCCTCTCCTTGACGCGGAGCCGCGCTTCAGGCGTAGGGATAAATGCCACGCTTGAAGTCCTCCAGATACCTCATCAGCCGCTCGTGCTTGCGTTCGTCGTCGATGAGATATTCGAGCAGCTGCCGCTGCACAAGCAGCGGGCAACTCCGCCGGGCCTGCTCGGCCATGCGGATAGCCTCCTCCTCAGCCTCGTCGTGGCGCTCGATCATCTCCCACATCTCGCCGAGCTCTTCCGGCTGGAGCGCGAAAGCCTCCTTCTCGAGGCTGTCGAGGATGGCCTGCTGCACCTTCTTGTGCATGACCGAATCCTGGCGGATGATCTCCATCACCAGGCGGATCAAGGGATTGGCGGTCCGCTCGAGAATCGCCGTAGTGTGCTCGATGCTGGCGTCCTCGATCTTCTGCCACTCGCGCAGCGTCTGCTTGAGCTCGTCGAGCTCTTCCGCCTGCGTTTTCTTGCGATCTTTCATTTCTTGCTCTCCGAAATCGTCTCGAGCCGGGGGGCTCGCGGGCGGCGCTACTCGGGCGCGGCGCCCTCCTTCTTCGGCAGCGTGATATAGCTTCCGCCGAAGTAGCTGTAAACGGTGCGGCCGGAGTCCATCAGGAGCCGGATGGCCTTCTTGCAGTCCTCTTTGCTGCACTCGGCCTCGCCGAACTTGGCGATCATCGCTTTGGTCAGGTCGCCGGCTTTGAGGTTCTTCTTGCCCTCGCACTCGACGACCATCTTGTACATCTCCTCGGCGATCTGCTCGATCGAAACAGGCATATCAGCCTCCTATATCCGAATATGCATCGAACGGGCGTAGGTCAGGCCGGCGTGCTTGAAGTCGTCGATGTGGTAGCGCGTGAACGGGATGCCGGTCAGCTCGAAGAAGCGCGGCCAGCCGATCCGCTCGATCCATTCGCCCATCCGCTCGTATTTGCGGGCGTTGGCGGCGTAGACGTTCACCAGGTTGACCACCGCGTCGACCACTTCGGGCCAGCGCGGCGGATTGTTGGGCAAAAACGGGATCGCCAGCTTGGAGAACTTCGGCTCGCTGCGGGCGTTGCTGACCTTGCCGCCCACCCAGATCGACAGGCCGTCGGTCTCCGGGTTGTTCAGCGGCATGGCCGGGCAGACGGTGTAGCAGTTGCCGCAGTACATGCACTGCGCCTCGATCACTTCGACCGACTGGCGGCCGTCGACGGTCGCCGGCCGGATCGCGCCCGTCGGGCAGGAGGCGATCAGCGTCGGCACCTCGCACATCTTGCGCAGATTGTCGTGGTGGATCTTCGGCGGCCGGCGGTGCACGCCGAGGATGGCGATGTCGGAGCAGTGCACGGCGCCGCACATG
>JBBIMZ010000530.1:0-3175 GCA_037444135.1 Solibacteraceae bacterium | reverse complement strand
GCCAACTTCGACCTGATCCCGCCCGGCGCCTCCCAGCCGCTGATGAAGCCGCGCTCGATCGACGACGTGCCGATCCTGGCGCTGACGCTCTGGAGCGACCGCTACGACGGCTTCGAGCTTCGCCAGATCGCCGCCCAACTGCACGACGCCGTCAAGCAGACGCCCGACGTCTCCGCCGTCCAGATCATCGGGGGCCAGCGCCGCCAGGTTCGCGTGACGCTCGACGCGGCGCGCCTGGCCGCCTACTCGCTGACGCCGCTCCAGGTGATGGGCGCGCTCGGCGCCGCCAACCGCCGTCTCCCCTCGGGCAGCTTCGCTTCCGCCAACCGCGAGTTCCTGCTCGAGACGGGCGAGTTCCTGCACAGCGCAGAGGAGGTCCGCCAGGTCGTCGTCGGCGTCTTCCACGACAAGCCGGTCTTCGTCCGTGACGTCGCCGAGGTGATCGACGGCGGCGAAGAGCCGGTCGAATACGTCCATTTCGCCCAGGGCGGCGCCTTCTACCCGGCGGTTACCCTCGCCGTCTCCAAGCGCAAGGCGACCAACGCCATCGACGTGGCCCGCCGGGTGCTCGACCGCGTCGAAGGTCTCAAAGGAACGTTGATCCCGGCCGACGTACGGATCGCCATCACGCGCCACTACGGCGAGACGGCCGCCGAAAAGGCCAACGAATTGCTGTTTCACATGGCGATCGCCGTCGTCGGCGTGAGCGCCTTGATCTGGCTCACGCTCGGCTGGCGGGAAAGCTGGATCGTCTTCGTCGCCATCCCGGTGACGCTGGCGCTGACGCTGACGACATTCTTTCTTTACGGCTACACGCTGAACCGGATCACGCTGTTTGCGCTGATCTTCTCGATCGGCATCCTGGTGGACGACGCCATCGTCGTCGTCGAGAACATCGTCCGCCACCGGCGCCTTCCGGGCAACAAGGACCGGCCGCTGGCCGAGGTGGCCGTCGAAGCCGTCGACGAAGTCGGCAATCCGACGATCCTGGCGACGCTCACGGTGATTGCGGCGATTCTTCCGATGGCCTTCGTCGGCGGGCTCATGGGACCTTACATGCGCCCAATTCCGGTCGGCGCCTCGGCGGCGATGGTCTTCTCGCTCATTGTGGCCTTCGTCGTGACGCCGTGGGCCACCTTGCGCATCCTGGGGCGGGAGCGCGGGCACGCTCACGAGACCGGCGAGGACCGCCTGACGCGCGCCTACCGGTCCGTCATGGGCGCGCTGATTCACCGCGCCCCGCTGCGCCTGGCCTTCCTGGCCGCCGTGACCGTACTGCTGCTCGGTTCGATGGTTCTCATCTACACCGGCTTCGTCAAGGTGAAGATGCTGCCGTTCGACAACAAGAGCGAATTCCAGGTCATCATCGACATGCCCGAAGGGACCACGCTCGAGCAGACCGAGCGCGTGGCGCGCTCGCTCGCCGAAGTCGTCGGCCGCCAGCCCGAAGTGGTGCATCTTCAGACTTACGCGGGCACGGCGGCGCCGTATAACTTCAATGGTCTGGTGCGCCACTACTTCCTGCGCCGCGGCCCGAACGTCGCCGACATCCAGGTGAACCTGCTGCCCAAGCACGAGCGCACGCGCCAGAGTCACGAAATCGCCAAGGCGGTGCGCCAGGAGCTCGAGCCGGTCGCCCGGCGCTGGGGAGCCCGCATCAAAGTGGCGGAAGTGCCGCCCGGGCCTCCCGTGCTTCAGACGCTGGTCGCCGAGATCTACGGCCCGACGCAGGAGGGTCAGATCCGCCTCGCCGGTCGGATCAAGGAACTGTTCGAGAAACTCGACGGCGTCGTCGATGTGGACTGGTACGTCGAAGACGACCAGCCCAAACACACGCTCCGGCTCGACCGCCAGAAAGCGGCCTTGCACGGCATCTCCGAGGACGACGTGGCCCGCACGATGGCCGTCGCTTCCGGCGGACACGTGGCGGGACTGCTCCACGACGGCGCGGCTAAGGAGGACGTGCCGATCCTGGTCCGGCTGGACCGGGCGACGCGATCGGACCTGGAGCGCCTCCGCGACCTCAAACTCCAGGGCCGGGACGGCAAGCTGGTCGCCTTGCGCGAGCTGACGCGCGTCGAAACCACGGTCGCCGACAAGAGCATCTACCACAAGAACTTGATGCCGGTCACCTACGTCACCGCCGACGTGGCCGGCGCGATCGAGGCGCCGGTTTATGCGATCCTGAAACTGGCGCGCCAGATTGACGCGCTCGAGATCCCGGAAGGCTACAAGATCGAGCAGCACACGGCGAGCCTTCCCCCGGACGACGCCCGGTATGCCATGAAGTGGGACGGCGAGTGGCACATCACCTACGAGGTCTTTCGCGACCTCGGCCTCGCCTTCGCCGCCGTGCTGGTGCTCATTTATGTGCTGGTGGTCGGCTGGTTCCAGTCCTTCCTGACGCCGCTGGTGATCATGGCGGCGATCCCGTTTTCCCTCGTCGGGATTCTGCCCGCGCACGGGTTGCTGAACGCCTTTTTCACCGCCACTTCGATGATCGGCTTCATCGCCGGGGCCGGCATCGTGGTGCGGAATTCGATCATTCTGGTCGACTTCATCGAGCTGCGCCTCAAGGAAGGCATGAGGCTCGATCAGGCGGTGATCGACGCCGGAGCGGTGCGCTTCCGCCCGATGATGCTGACGGCCGCCGCCGTCGTCGTCGGCGCCAGCGTGATCCTGTTCGATCCGATTTTCCAGGGACTGGCCATCGCGCTGATGGCGGGCGAGATCGCCTCGCTTGCCCTGTCGCGCATGACGGTCCCGATCGTCTACTACATTCTGAACCGGAGGCAAGTAATCCCATGACAGTGCATCGTTATCTCCGACTCCTGGCCGGCACGCTCGTGCTGCTCGGCCTCGCGCTCGGCTATTGGGTCCACGAAGGCAGGTTTCTGCTCACCGCCTTCGTCGGGCTGAATCTGTTTCAATCCGCCTTCAGCGACTGGTGCCCCGCGATGACGATCCTGCGCAAGCTCGGCGCGCCGATGTGCTCGCACGAAGCGGGACACCGCCACGATCAGGCCGCCCGGGCCGCCGTCTAGAGTCGAAACGCACGGAGGGCGCCGGTGGATACGGCACTCGGCATCCATCGCTTTCACTTCGCCTTCACGGTCACCTACCACTACCTCTTCCCGCAGCTCACGATGGGCTTGGCGCTGCTCATCGTCGTCCT
>JBBIMZ010000529.1:0-3176 GCA_037444135.1 Solibacteraceae bacterium | reverse complement strand
TGCTCGACCACACCACCACGCTGCTCGATCCGAACCGGAGTACCGCTTTCGTTACCGCCCTGAACCTCGAAAGGCGGCTCCTGCTCGGCTACCTGTTCCGCCGGGAGGAGTTCCCGTGGCTCCAGATCTGGGAGCATTACCCGAACGGGCGGACTCTGGCGCGCGGGCTGGAATTCTCCACGCAGCCTTATGACGTGCCGCGCCGGGAGGCGATCTCGCTCGGGAGGATGTTCGGCGCGCCGACCTACCGCTGGTTGCCCGCCAAGTCCAAGATCGGCGCCCGCTTCGTGCTCTTCTACACGCGGGTGCCGGAGGGTTTCCGGAAAGTGGACGACGTGCGGCTCGAAGAGGGCCGGCTCGTCATCGAGGACTGGCATGCGGGGCTCCGGGTGACGCTGCCCGCATCGGAGGGCTTATGAGGCGCCTGCTCCCCCTGATTGCGGCGCTGGCCGTCTCGGCTCAGGCCGAAACGGGCTTGCGCCTCGAGCAGGTGCTCCAGGCCCTCGGCGCGGAGGTCAAGCCCGAGCGCGCCATGGCCATCATGCACCAGGTCTACGAGCGCGACCGCTGGTTCACCTTCCCGAAGATCGAGGAAACGGCGCGCTATCTAGCCCAGACGCTCGAGCGCGAAGGCCTCAGTACCCAGGTGGTTCATCCGCCGGCCGACGGCGCCACGCAAGTCGGCTTCTGGACCATGCCGCTCGCCTGGGACGTCAAGGACGCGCGCCTGGAGGTCGTCGACCCGGAGCCTCCCGAAGAATTCCGGGTCCTGGCCGACTACCGCAAAGTTCCCGCCTCGCTCGCCATGTGGAGCGGCCCTACGCCGCCGGGCGGCATCACGGCCGAGCTGGTCGACGTCGGCGAAGGCAGGCGCTCGGAGATCGAACGGGCGGACCTAGAGGGGAAGATCGCCCTGGTCAGCCGGCGGCCTTCGGCCGTCAAGTGGCTGCTGGCGGAGAAAGGCGCCGTCGGAGCCGTCAGCACCTACACGGAAAATCCCGATCTCAAAGACGCCCACGATTGGGTGAATTCCTGGGGCGACCGCGGCTGGGGCGTGACCAAAAACAACAGTTTGCTGTTTTGTTTCACCTTGACTCCCCGTCAGGCGGCATGGATCCGCGGGCGACTGGCCGCCGGCAGAAAGATTCGTCTCAAGGCGCTCGTCGACAGCCGGTATTACGAGGGCAGCTACGCATACATGACCGCGTTGCTGCGCGGCGAACCCGGCACGGAAGAGGTTCTGATGCTGGGCCACACGGCCGAGCAAGGCGCCCAGGACAACGCCACCGGCGTCGCCGCCATGGCGGAAGCGATGGCGGTGCTGAACCGCCTGATCGAGGCGGGGAAGCTCCCGCGCCCGCGCCGCAGCATCCGCATGCTGGCGATGGGGGAAGTCTACGGCTCGATGCACTACGTCGTCGCCAATCCCGACCGCGTCCGCCATACCATCGCCGCCATCTGCCTGGACACGCCGGCGGGTTTTTACCATCTGGCGGGCACTGAGTACACCTTCCACCTCAACCCGCATGTGGCCCGCTCGTATGTCGACGCGTTCACGATGCGCCTGGCCGAAGCTTACTTTGCGCGGCTCGCGCCGAAGCGCCCGTTCCACGAAGCGCCATATACGATGGGCACCGACAGTTTCCTGTCGGACCCCACGATCGGCGTGCCCACGGTCTGGCCGTACAGCTCGAGCGGCGTGCACACGCATCACAACAGCGAAGATACGCCCGACGACGTCGATCCGCGGTCGCTGCGCGACCTGAGCGTGGTGGCGGCCGCGTTCGTCTACTATCTGGCGGCGGCCGGCGGCGACGAGGCCGAGTGGCTGGCCGAACTGGCGCTCACGCGCGCGCACCGCGAGATGCTGGCCTCGCTCGAACCGTTTCTGGACGGGATCGCCGCCGCCCCGGACGCCGGCACGCTGGGCCGCCGCCTCTACGACGGGCTGGAGATGCTCGACTACACGCTCGATCGCGGCATCCAGGCCGTCGAATCGGTCCGGCGGCTGGCGCCCGAAACCGATGTCGCACGCCTGGCGGGGCAGCTCCGCGGCTTTCGCGATCAGCAGGCCGCGCGCCTCGAGCAAGCCGCCGGCCGGCGCGCCGCGCGCCTCGGTCTGGGGGCGGTCTCTCCTGTTCCCCCGCCGCCCGATCCGAAGCTGAAGGGCGCCGACAGGATCATCGTCCGGAGGAAGCGGCCCGGCACGCTCCCGCTCGAGGATCTGGCCGAGCCCGAGCGCGAGGGTTGGCCTTCCGGCGCCTGGAACACGCGCTTGGCGACGGCGCTCTACTGGTGCGACGGCAAGCGGACGCTGGCCGAAGTCGTGCGCCTGACGCGCCTCGAACTCGGCCCGGATGACTTCGACTTTGCCGGCTACTTTCGCTTTCTGGCGCGGAAAGGCTATGTCGAGCTGGTCGAGCCGGGCGCCTAGCCGGGATTGTTGAATCTATGCTGCTGGCCCTCGACGCGGGCAACACCAACATCACCATCGGCGTATTTCGCAACGGCACGCTGGCCTGCCGCTGGCGCCTGCGTACCGTCCACCAGCAGACCGCCGACGAATGGGGCATCCTGCTGCGCAACCTGTTCTCGCTCGCCGGGCTGGATTTCGCGCTGATCGACGGCGTGATCATCTCGAGCGTCGTCCCGCCGCTCGACGCGTCGCTGACGGCGATGGCGCGCGAGTATTTTCACCGAGAGGCGCTGTTCGTGACCGCAGAGACCGACACCGGCCTGCGCATCCTCTACGACAACCCGCGCGACGTCGGCGCCGACCGGATCGTCAACAGCGTGGCTGCGTTCCACGAACACGGCGGCCCGTGCGTGGTGGTCGACTTCGGCACGGCCATCACCTTCGACGCCGTATCGGCGCACGCCGAGTATCTGGGAGGGATCATCTGCCCCGGCATCGGCATCTCGATCCAGGCCTTGTTCGCCAAGACCGCCCGGCTGCCGATGGTCGACTTCCGCGATCCGGGCCGGCTGATCGGCACCAACACGGTGGCCAGCATTCAATCCGGCCTCTACTACGGCGTGCTCGGGATGGTGGACGGGATTTTGGAGCGCCTGCTCGCCGAACTCGGTCCCGAGACGAGGTGCCTCGCCACCGGCGGTCAGGTCGAACTGGTCCTGCGCGGATCGAGGTATCTCAAGGAGGCCGACCCGGATCTGAC
>JBBIMZ010000528.1:0-3181 GCA_037444135.1 Solibacteraceae bacterium | reverse complement strand
AGGCGATCGGCGGCGGCTCATTGCCCGCCTGAATCGCCCCCGCGCGGACGTCCACTTTCGCCAGCACCGCCAGACCGGCCACGAAAAAAACAATCAGCGAGAGCACCGCCGCCCGGTAACGGCCCGTGAACTGAAGCGCCAGCCCGAAAAACAGCGGCCCCAGCCAGCTCGTCCCTTTGTCGCTGATCTCATACAAGCTGAAGTATTCCGCCTCCTGCCCCTTGGGGATCAGGAAAGAGAAGATCGAGCGGCTCAGCGCCTGGCTGGCGCCCATCACCGCCCCGACGATCGCCGCCAGCGCATAGAACTCCTTCTCGCTGCGCACCCCCGCATAGACGTAGATAAGCGTCCCGATCCAAACCAGGAGCGAAGCGATCACCGCCCGCTTGGCGCCCGTTCGGCCCGCAATGAACTTAAAGCCCACGGCGCCGAACAGGGCCACGAACTGCGACAGCAGGATCGAGCCGGTCAGTGCCCCCATCTCCAGTCCGAGCTCCTCCTGGCCGAACTGGGCCGCCAGCGTGATGACCGTCTGGATGCCGTCGCTGTAGATCAGGTAGGCCAGGAGGAACAGCAGTGCCTCGCGGTAGCCGCGCAGATCGGTGAAGGTGCGAGCCAGTTGCCCCAGCCCGGCCCGCAGGTACCCTTCGCCCGGAGGAAACATTTTGGCGGCTCCGCGGTTGCGCAGCGTCGCGAGCGGAATCAGCGTGAACAGGGCCCACCACAGCCCGGCCGAGGCCAGGCTGAGGCGCACGGCGTGGCTCTCGGAAAGACCCAGCGCCTCGGCCTTCGAGTACAGCAGCAGGTTGAGCGCCAGCAGCAGGCCCCCGCCGGCGTAGCCGAGCCCCCAGCCGTTCGAGGACACCGCGTCACGCTCGTCCGGAGCCGCGATCTCGGGCAGAAACGAGTTGTAGATGACGACGGAAGCGCCGAAACAGAAGTTGGCAATCAGAAACAACAGGCACCCGAGCAGGTAACGGTCTCCATCGAGCAGATACATCGAGATCGCCGCGCCCGCGCCCGCGTAGGCCAGTCCGCCGAGCATCTCCTTTTTTCGCCGCCCGTAGTCCGCCCAAGCGCCGACGAGCGGTAGCGCCAGCACCTGAGTGAGCACCGAAAGCGAGACCAGGTAGGGCCATACCGCCTGGTAGGCCAGAGGCACTCCCGCGGGCCTGACAAAGCCGTCTCCGCCGGCGGCGGCCTTGGCCAGCGAGGTCAGATACGGCCCGAAAAACAGCGTCACCACGCTGGTCATGAAGGCCGAATTGGCCCAATCGTAAAAGTACCAGCCGCGCTGCTCGCGCCGGCCCGGCCGGGCGCCGCTCATCCTAATTCCTCCGCCAGCGCTTGCAGCCGCACGTAGTCGCTCTTGCCGGAGGCGAGCCGCGGCAACTCGTCCAGGTACGCGATCCGGCGGGGGACGGCCAGTTCGGGCGCGCCGAGGCGGCGAGCCGCAGCGGCCAGGTCCTCCCTCCGCAGGCGCCGATCTTCGGTGAAGAGCACGATCGTTTCGCCGCGGCTCGGCTCGGCGCGCACCACGGCGGCCGAACGGGCGCGCGGGGAGGCCTCGCTGGCGATGCGCTCGGCCAGCTCCAGGGAGACCATCTCGCCGGCGATCTTGGCGAAGCGCCGCAAGCGGCCTCGAATGTAAAGGTAGCCCTCCGCGTCGAATTCAGCGACGTCGCCCGTGGCGTACCAGCCCGGCCCCAGCGGCGAGTTGGGCGGCTCCAGCACGCCGGGCCGCTCCTCGCGCAAATAGCCGAGCATCAGGTTGGGACCGCGGACGTGGAGTTCGCCGCCGCTCGCGATCCCCGGCGCCGGCACGATCCGGCACTCAATGCCCGGCAGCGGACGTCCCACCGATCCGGCCCGGAAGGCGAATGGAGTATTCACCGAGATCACGGGGGCGCACTCGGTGGCGCCGTAGCCCTCCAGGACCCGGATCCCGAATTTGTCTTGCCAGAGGCGGCCAACCGGCTCCTCGAGCCGCTCGGCGCCCGCGATCACGTACCGCATTTGATAGAAATCATACGGATGGGCCAGCTCCCCGTAGCGGGCCAGAAACGACGGCGTTCCCAGCAGCACGCTACAGTCCCGCCCGTAGGCGATCTCCGGGATCGTGCGATAGTGCAGCGGCGTCGGATAGAGGAACAGGCGGCAGCCGTGGAGCAGCGGCACGATGAGGCCTGCGGTCAGCCCGAAGGAGTGAAACAGAGGTAGAGCTGTCAGGAACTTGTACCTGTTGGAGACCTCGAGCACGGCGCGGAGCTGGGCCACGTTGGCCAGGATCGAGTCATGGCACAGCACCACGCCCTTCGGTCTGCTCTCTGAGCCTGAAGTGAACAGCACCACGGCGGGATCGGAGGGCTCGGGCCGCCCGAGCGCCCGCTTCGGCAACCACCGGGCCCGCCCGAGCAGCCAGAGCCGGTCGAGTACGCCGAACCGGCGGCGCAGATCTTCGAGATAAAGCCAGCGTACGCCTTCGAGATAACGGGTCTTGTCCGAGAACCGGATCCGCTCCAGGAAGGCTTGTGAGGTCACGACCGTGCGAATCCGGGCCGCCCGGACGGCCGCGGCGACCCCCTCGATGCCGGCCGTGTAGTTCAGCATCCCGGCGACGCGCCGCGCGGCGAAGATCCCGAATACCAGCGCCACGGTCACGGCGGCGTTCGGCATCAGCACGCCGATAAATTCCCCCTCGCGGCTCTCCCGCGCAATCAGCCGGCCCAGCGCCAGTGATGCTTTGAGGAGCCAGCCATAGCGACGCCCCTCTTCCAGCGTGTCGTCCAGAACCCGCGCCCGCTTTCCGTATAGGGCCGCGGCATCGGCCAGCGCCTCGAACAGCGTCGCCGCAGGGCGGCTGCGCAAAGCGGCCTCCTCGAGCTGGTCTCGCAGCCGGCGCGTCGCCATCCGCCGCCGTGCCCGCCGCGTCGCCGCCTCCGGCGCCTCCAGGAACCTGGGAGCCAGCACCGTCAGGGTCACTCGCGGGAACAGCTTCCGCGGAAACGGCGGCGCCATCCGGTGGAACACCGTGTAGATGGCCCCGTCGATCCAAACTGGAAGCACCGCCGCCCCGGTATGGGTGGCCAGGAAGCCGGCCGCGTCGTAGAGCTTCATCAAGCCGCCCGTGACCGTGATGCGGCCCTCCGGGAAAATGATCAGCGGCTCGCCGCCCTTGACC
>JBBIMZ010000527.1:0-3198 GCA_037444135.1 Solibacteraceae bacterium | reverse complement strand
GTGAGAGAGGCGGAGCTTCCGGTGGACTTCGCCTGGGATGCACTGCTGGAGCAGCTCATCTGCGCGGGGTGCGCCTTCGCGCCGGACGGCGGATGCGACCACCGCAACCCTGCGCTCCCGCCGGAAGAACGCCTCGAGCCGTGCGGTGGTTACATCCTGCTGGCCGCCCTGTTCCGCTTTGCGCCGCCCGAGGTGGACGTGCTCGACCTGCACAACGTCGAATCGGTCCTGCACGAACGCTGCGCCCGGATCGAGCCCTGGCCGGTCTCGGCGATGCATCGCCAGTTCGCCTCCGCCTGCCGCCGCCTCGAGCGCGAGCTCCTGCCGGCTTTCTCCCAGGTTCTGGCGCCGTCGCCCCGCGACGCGGCCTTAGTCTGCGGGCTCGCCCCCGGCGCGCGCGTCCACGTCTATCCGAACACGATCCCGGAGCGCCCCGCCCCCGAGCGCCGCGAAGAGGACGCGATCGCGTTCACCGCCAATATGGCCTATCCGCCCAACCTCGCCGCCGTGCGCTTCTTCGCCCGCGAGGTCTGGCCGCGGTTGCGCCGCCGCTGGCCCGCTCTTGAGTGGTGGCTGATCGGCAAGCGTCCCGACGACGTCCGCGCCCTGATCGCCGGCGACCCTCGCATCCGCCTCGTCGGCCCCGTCGAAGACGCCGTCGCTTGGCTTGCGCGGACCAAAGCCGCCGTGGTCCCCCTCCAGGCGGGTTCGGGAACGCGCGTGAAGATTCTCGAAGCCTGGGCCGCGGCCACGCCCGTCGTCTCGACTGCCGTCGGCGCCGAGGGTCTTCCGGCCGCCTCCGGCCGTCACTTGCTCCTCGCCGAGACCCCTGAAGAGTTCTACCGAGCCGTCTCCTCCCTGCTGGAATCCCCCGCCCTGCGGCGCCGGATCGGCGAGGCGGGCCGCGCGCTCTATGAAGAGCGTTTCACCTGGCCCGCAGGCTGGAAAGAGCTGGAAAACTTATTCGCTTCTTTAGACCCTCCGGACCGCCGGCAAGCCCCGGTGATACCATGAGCCTCATGGGTTCGCCTCTCACCCGGCGCCGCTTTCTTTTCGCCGCTTCTTCCACAGCGCTGGCGGCGCCCCACAACACGTTGACCGATGCGGAGCGCGCCGCCGGCTTCGAACTCCTCTTCGACGGCCGGACGATGCGCGGCTGGGAGGATCCGTCCCAGGAAAAGCCTCCCGGCGACTCGTGGATCGTCGAAGACGGCTGTTTGAAAGCCGTGGCCCGGCCGCGCATCCGGGAAGATCTGGTGAGCCGGGCGAGCTTCGGCGATTTCGAACTCCTCTTCGAGTGGCGCATCTCGGCGCGCGGCAACAGCGGCGTCAAGTACCGCATTCAGGACCGCGTGGTGCTCGATCGCGGAAAGCCCAGTCCGGCCGGCCGCAAATTCGAAGACATGGTCAACTACGAGCTGAGGCGCCGGCTCAATGACCGCGCGCGCATCGCCCCGGACGCCGAAATCGAAGAGTACCTGATCGCCTTTGAATACCAGGTCATCGACCCGCGCGCGGCCGCCGATCCGGCCGCCGGACCCGGCGCCCTGTACGAACTCGCGGGCCGTCCCCATCAGGCCCAGCGGCCGGTCGGCCAGTTCAACCAGGGGCGCATTCTCCTCGAAGGCAACCACGTCCGGCACTGGGTAAACGGCGTCCAGGTGGTCGACGTCCGGCTCGACGCGCCGGATATCGCCGCCCGCCTGGCCCGGCGCTGGGGCGCCGGCTCTCCGGTCCACGATCTCCTCACCCGGCAGCCGAAGAAAGTGACTCCTATCGCGCTCCAGCACCACAACGACGAAGCCTGGTTCCGCAACCTCAAGATCCGGAGGCTGTAGAGCAGCGATGCACCGGGCGACGACGCGGCGCCGTTTCCTCGAATCCGTCCCGGGGCTCCCCTCGCTCCTGCTCGGCCTCTCGCCCGCCTCGCGAAGCCTGCTGCGGTCCCAGCCCGCTCCCCGGCCGCAGTACGACCTGCTGGTCAAAGGGGGGCGGCTCGTCGACCCCGCACAAGGCGTCTCGGCGCCGCGCGACATCGCCGTCGCCGGAGGCAGGATCGCCGAAATCGCCGAGTCGATCGACGCCGCCCGGGCCCGCCAGGTGCTCGACGCGCGCGGCAAGATCGTCACCCCGGGCCTGGTCGACATTCACGTCCACGTCTATGACGGCGTCGCTCCGCTCGGGATCCCCGCCGACCCCAATTGCATCGCCAAGGGGGTCACTACCGCCGTCGACGCGGGCTCGGCCGGCGCTCACACCTTCCCGGGCTTCCGCCGTTACGTGATCGAGCGCACCGAGACGCGCGTCTTTGCGCTGCTCAACATCTCCGTCGTCGGCCAATCGACGCTTTCGCCGGACAACCCCCACGGCGAACTGCTCGATCTGCGCTACGCCAACCCCAAACTCGCCGCCCGCACGATCGAGCGCCACCGGGACGTGATCCTGGGCGTCAAGATCCGCCTGACGCGCAACATCGCCGGCGACCACGATCTGGCCGCGCTCAAGCTGGCGCGCGAGGCGGCCGACGCCGCCGGGCTCCCGCTGATGGTGCACATCGGCGGCTCGTATTCTCCGCTCCGGGACATCCTGGCGATGCTGAAGAAGGGGGACGTCGTCACGCACTGCTTCCGCGGCGGCGACGGCGGCATTCTCGACCCGGCCGGCCGCGTGCTCCCGGAAGTGCGCTCGGCCGTCGCGCGCGGCGTCCACCTCGACGTCGGTCACGGCGCCGGCAGTTTCTCGTTCGACACTGCCGAGCGCGCCCTCAAACAGGAAGTCCTCCCGGGGACGATCTCGAGCGACGTCCACCAGTACAACGTCAACGGTCCCGTCTTCGACCTCGCCACCACGCTGTCGAAGTTTCTCCACCTGGGCCTGACGCTCGAGCAGGTGATCGAGCGCGCCACCGCCAACCCGGCGGCTGTCTTCCGGTTTCCTCACAACCCCGGCTCGCTCCGGCCGGGGGCCGAAGCAGATCTCGCCGTCTTCGACCTCCAGGAAGGCGATTTCCGGTTTGTGGACGCTCAGGGCTCGGAACGGGTCGGCCACCGGAAACTTTCCCCGGTGGCGACCGTCAAATCCGGGCGCCTGTACGGCTCGGCCGCCATCCCCGTCGAACTCGGCTGAGGCCCGACCGACCGTCTCCTGACAGATGCGCTGGTTGACGCGGGCGGCCTTGACGATGCGCGGGCCCTCCTC
>JBBIMZ010000526.1:0-3205 GCA_037444135.1 Solibacteraceae bacterium | reverse complement strand
GCGAGCAGGTGGCGCAGGTGTGGAACAAGGTAAAGTTCGTCGAGGTCGGGCCGGCGTTGGAGGATCCGGTCTTGAGCGGCCGGCCGATCCCGTTGCGGGCGGTGGTGGACCTGGCGGGACTGAAGGCGCGCGACGTGCGCGTCGAAGCGGTGATCGGCCGCGTTGGTCCGGACGGGCACCTGTGCGAGACCGAGGTGCTGACGCTGCCGCCGCGCGAGCAGAACGGTGCGCTCGCCGTTTTCGCCACCGAATTCGTGCCGCAACTGACCGGGCGCCTGGGCTTCTCGATCCGCATCAGTCCGAACCACTACGAAGATCCCCTGACCCGCCCCTGCAACAGCCTGATCAAGTGGGGCTGAGTCGGGAGGCGGAAGCCCGACAGGAGGTTGTCAGCATTCATGCCAGGCGTTGTGGCTCTAGGCACCAACGGCTACTTTCCATCGTTCGGCCGGCAGACGATGAGCTTTCTCGTTCTGGGCGGGGAACGCGCGCTGCTGCTCGACGCCGGCAGCGGCGTGGCGCGCCTGATCGAGCCGGGGCCGGCGGCGCTCGTGGCCCCGGCGGCCGGGCTGGACATCATCCTCTCGCACTACCACCTGGACCACGTCGTCGGCTTGTCCTTTCTGCCTGCGGTATGGCGCCGCGGCCCGGTGCGGCTTTTCGCGCCTGCCTTTCCGCTGGTCGACGCCGAACCGGAGGAGACGCTCGAACGGCTGCTGAGCCCGCCGTTGTTTTCCTCCTCGCTGAGCCGGTTCCCCGGCCCGGTGGAAATCGTCGCCGTGCGCGAGGAGGAGTTCGAAGCGGACGGCGCCAGGATCCGCGTCTGGCGGCAGAATCATCCCGGCGGTTCGATCGGCGTACGCGTCGGCAATGATCTGGCTTACATGACGGACACGACAGTCGGTCCCGACTCGCCGGCCGGGGCGGCGGGCGTGAGCCTGCTCATCCACGAAGTCTGGTCTACCGACGAGGAGGCGGCGGAGGCGGCGGCGAAGGGGCACTCGCATGTGTCGGCGGTAGCCGAGCTGGCGAGGCAGGCCCGCGTCCGGCAGCTCCTGGCTGTCCATCACCACCCGAAGCGCTCCAACGCGGAACTGGCCGCCATTGCAAAGCGGCTCGCCGAACTGGCGGGGATTCCGGCCAGCTGCGGCGAGGAAGGGCGACTGCTGGCCATTGCGCGCTGAGCGCATCGGCGGATCCCCCGGGCGACGAACCCGGCATGGGGCGCGGCCCCCGCTCCATCCGTACCTTACGCCAGCAGCCCCCGGACCAGCTCGCCGTGGACGTCGGTGAGGCGGAAGTGGCGGCCTTGATATTTGAACGTCAGGCGCGTATGGTCGATCCCCAGCAGGTGCAGAAGCGTCGCGTGCAGGTCGTGGATGCTCACCGGATCGCGCGTGATGTTGTAACAGTAGTCGTCCGTCTCGCCGTAGGTGAGGCCGCGCCGGAAGCCGCCGCCGGCCATCCACATGGTGAAGCAGCGAGGGTGGTGGTCGCGGCCGTAGTTGTCGGCCGTCAGCTTTCCCTGGCAGTAGACGGTGCGGCCGAACTCGCCGCCCCAGACGACGATGGTGTCATCGAGCAGGCCGCGCTGCTTCAGGTCTTTCACCAGCGCGGCGGCCGGCTGATCGGTGTCGCGGCACTGGCTGGCGATGGCGCGGGGCAGGTCGGTGTGCTGGTCCCAGCCGCGGTGGAAAAGCTGGACGAATCGCACGCCGCGCTCGGCCAGGCGGCGGGCGAGCAGGCAATTGGCGGCGAAGGTGCCGGGCCGGCGCACATCCGGACCGTAAATGCGGAGAACATGCTCGGGCTCTCCGGACAGGTCGGTGAGTTCCGGAATCGAACTTTGCATGCGAAAAGCCATTTCGTACTGGGCGATGCGTGTGGCGATTTCCGGATCGCCGAACTCTTCGAGCCGGCGCTGGTTCAACTTCGCCAGGTCATCGAGGAAGCGGCGGCGGTCCGCCGCACTGAATCCGGCGGGGTTGGACAGGTAGAGTACGGGGTCGCGGCCGGATTGGAACTTGACGCCCTGGTAGCGCGTGGGCAGGAATCCGCTCCCCCAGAGGCGGCTGTAGAGCGGCTGATCGGCGCCGGCTGAGCCGAGCGAGATCATGACGACGAACGCGGGCAGGTTCTGATTCTCGCTGCCGAGCCCGTACGCCAGCCAGGAGCCGATGCTCGGCCGGCCGGCCAGTTGCGCTCCGGTCTGGCAGAAGGTGACTGCCGGATCGTGATTGATCGCTTCGGTGTGCATCGACTTGACGATGCACAGCTCGTCGACGATTTGCGCCGTGTGCGGCAGCAGCTCGCTGACCCAGGCGCCGCAAGCGCCGTGGCGGCGGAAGGCGAAGCGCGCGGGCACGACGGGGAAACTCGATTGCGCGGCGGTCATCCCCGTAAGGCGCTGGCCGCGGCGGACCGAGTCGGGCAGTTCGGAGCCTTCCAGCCTGGCCAGCGCCGGCTTGTAGTCGAACAGTTCCATCTGCGAGGGGCCGCCCGACTGAAACAGGCAGATGACGCGCCTGGCTTTCGGGGGATGATGGGGCAGGCCGGGCAGCCCGCCGGTGGTGGAGGCGTCGGCGCGCAGGTCCTCGCCGAACAGCGTGGCGAGCGCCGCGGCGCCGATGCCGGCTGATCCCCAGCGGAAGAAGTGCCGCCGCGTCATCAACAGGCTTTGTTCGGTGAGTGGGTCCACGATCTTACTCCTTGGTGATCGTTTCATCCAGGTTGAGAATCAGGCTGGCGACGGCGGTGTAGGCCGCATGCTCGGCGGCGTCGAGCGACGCGTCTCGCGGGCGCTCGCCATGGTTCAGATAAGCCGCCGCATCTTCGGGGCGCGCGCGGTAACGTTCGAGAAAATGGCGGAAGCTGCCGACGAGCACCTCCTGCTCGTCGGCGCGCGGCCGGCGGGCCGTAGCCAGCCGGAAGCCGAAGGCGAGCCGCGTCTCCGGCGCCGCGCCGCCCTCCTTCACCATGCGCTCGGCCAAGACGCGGGCGGCTTCAAGGTAAGTGACGTCGTTCATCAGATTCAGTGCCTGGAGCGGCGTGTTCGTGCGCGTCTCGCGGACGATGCAGGTCTCGCGCGGCGCGGCGTCGAACAGGAGCATCGCCGGCGGCCCGATCGTGCGCTTCCAGAAGGTGTACAGGCTCCGGCGGTAAAGCGCTTCGCCGGAATCGCGCCGGTACTTGCCCGCGTTGGCGA
>JBBIMZ010000525.1:2865-3205 GCA_037444135.1 Solibacteraceae bacterium | reverse complement strand
GTGATAGCCGCCTTCGGAGGTGTTGTTGGGCGTGTAGCTGAGGATGTACTGGCTGTGGAGCTCCTCGCCCAGATCGGTGATGGCGCGCTCAAGGCTCTTGAGCCCGGTAAAGGAGTACTCCCTCCCGCCGGTGTAGCGCGTGAGCACTTCGGCGTGGTTCGGAACGAAAATGGCCTTCACCTGCGAGAACAGCTCGATGATCAGCGGCTCGAAGTGCATCGATTCGACCCCGCGCAACTGGGCCACCGAGTGCGGCGTTTGCGGCGCGATGTTCGGCACCGGATGCGAGGCCGCCGGGAAAGGATCCGGACGCGGCGGCGGCGGCGTGGTGGTGAAGCTG
>JBBIMZ010000525.1:0-2855 GCA_037444135.1 Solibacteraceae bacterium | reverse complement strand
CGGCTGATCGCTTACGCTTATCGGAGGACGTCGCTGGCCACCGCCCGGTTGATGTTGATCGTATAGACGATGACGTTGTTGAACTCGGCTTCGAGCAGCGCGTCGCGCAGCTTGCCTTCGCTGCCCCGGTCCTTCGTCTCGCTGATCAGCACCAGAATGCGCCGCCGGTCGCGCGGCCGCTTGCGCAGCATCTCGATCGCCTTGAATGTGGCGTCCACGACGCGGCTGCTGGTCGAGCCCGGCATCAGACGCTCCAGCGCCTTGGTGAATCGGGCTCCGTCGTTGGTGAAGTCCTGGATGACCTCGAGGCGGTGGTCGAACGCCAGCAGCGCCGCTTCGCCCTGCTCGCCGAGCAGCAGCGTTTCCAGCATCGGCCCGATCTTCTTGATGGCCGAGAGCACGCCCTCGGTGCGGTTGTTGCGCTGGATGGCCACCACCATCGAGATCGGCGTGAAGCTGACGTCCATGCGGATGTCCTGGAGCTTGTCGTTATCGTAGAGCCGGAAATCGCGCGCCTCGAGGCCGTTGACGTAGCGGCCCTGGGGCGTGAGCACGGTCACCGGAGCGAGCACGACATTGGCCTGAGCCCGGAAGACGCGCTCGGGAAGCTCCTCCTGGGCGAGCCCCGGGGCGGCGCAGAGAGCCGTCGCCAGGACAAGTTTCGCCATCCCGCCCCCACCCATCAGATTGCTCCGCACAATACTATCAATGCCCCGCGGCGCACACCGGTTACCTTGGCGTCGCGTCCCGTTTCCCAGAATAGCACCGGCGCTCAGCGGCTGCGCCGGAAGCCGCCGCTCTTACCGCCGGTCTTTTCGAGCAGGTACAAGTCCTGAATCTCGATCGACTTGTCGAGCCCTTTGAGCATGTCGTAAACCGTCAGGGCGGCGACGGCGGCCGCCGTCAGCGCCTCCATCTCCACACCCGTGGGCCCGCGCGTAGCCGCCACAGTCTCGATACGCACGCCGCCAGGCTCGATGGTGACGCTCACGTCGGCGTGGCTGAGCGGCAGGGGATGGCACAGCGGGATCAGCTCGGCGGTCCTTTTTGCCGCCATGATCCCGGCCAAGCGCGCCGCCTCCAGCGGATTCCCCTTTGGATTGCGGGGCAGTTGGTCAAGCACCTCCCGGCGAATGCGGACAAACGCGTGGGCGCGGGCCGTCCGTTCGGTATCGGGCTTGCCGGAAACGTCCACCATCCGGGCGCTGCCCGCCGCGTCAAAGTGCGACAGCCGGCTCATTTGGGCAACACCGGCATCCAGTCGCCGGACTTCCACGACTCCCGGTCGGCCTCGGCCACCAGGAAGGCGTTGGCGCGGGCGACGGCCGGCACGTCGCTCGAGCCCTGCCAGGGGATCGGCGTCAATTCCGACCCGTCGGCGCTGAGCCACGCGGGGAGGAAGCGCGTCAAGCCGGGCTTGTGGCGAAAATCGCACGTCAAGCGCGCCGGAAAGACCGGCAGCGCCGTCTCGCTCTGGCCCGCCAGCAGCTCCAGCGCGGCCCGGGCGAACACCTCGAAGGTCACCATCGTCGAGGCCGGATTGCCCGGCAGGCCGAAGAAAAAGGTCGAACCCGCGCGGCCGAAGACCGTCGGGCGGCCCGGCTGGATGAGCGTTCCGTCGAAATAGAACTCCGCCCCCAGGTCCGCCAGGACGTTCTCGACGATGTCGTACTTGCCCGCCGAAACTCCGCCGGACAGCAGCAGCAGGTCGGCCGTCAGGCCTCGCGCGATGAGCTCCCGCGTGGCCGCGTAGACGTCAGGGGCCACCGGCAACGGCACGGGCACGCCTCCGGCGCGCCGCACCTGGACCACGAGCGAGTAGGAATTCGAATTGCGAATCTGATAGTCGAGCGGGATTTGCGAGACCTCGACAATTTCATCGCCTGTCGGGATGATGGCGACGCGCGGCCGGCGGTAGACGCGCACCGCCGTCCGGCCTACCGTCGCCAGCAGCGCGATGCAGGCGTAATCGGGGCGGCGTCCGGCGGCGAGCACCACCTCGCCGCGGCGGGCTTCCGAGCCCCGGGGGTTGACGAACTCGCCAGGGGCGGGCCCCTTCTCAGTCACGATCCGGGAGCCTTCGCGGCGCGTGTGCTCGACCATCACTACCTGGTCGGCGCCTTCCGGCACCGGAGCGCCGGTCATGATTTCCACCGCCTGGCGAGGGCCGACCGTTCTCGGGAAATCCTCGCCCGCACGGACCTCGCCGATGACGTCGAACTCTCCCGGCAGGTCGGCCGAACGTACCGCGTAGCCGTCCCGGATCGAGCGGGGCCGCGGCGGGTAGTCCCTGTCGGCCCTGATCTCCTCAGCCAGGACGCGTCCGTCCGCCTCCTCCAGCGGAACCTCTTCGACAGCGGGCCTCCGGCAGGCCCGCACCTTCTCGATGATCACTTCGCGCGCCTGACGGAACCCCAGGGTGGCCACCAAGGCCATTCTACACTGGGGGAATGCCGCACCGTCTGAGCCTCTCGGAGATGGCCGCCCAGCTGAGAGCGCGCCGGCTCTCCCCTGGGGAACTCCTCGAGGCGCATCTCGACCAGATTGAGCGTGTCAATCCGGCGCTGAACGCCTTCGTGGCGGTGCTGGTCGAAGAATCCCGCGCGGCGGCACGCCGGGCCGAGCAACGGCTGATGCGCGGCGAGACCTGCGGGCCGCTCGAGGGCGTACCGGTGACCGTCAAGGACAGCTTCGACCTGGCGGGCTATCCGACGCTTTGCGGCAGCCGGCTTCGACTGGGCCATCGCGCCCCCGCTGACGCCGTTGCCATGGCCAGGCTCAAAGCAGCCGGCGCCGTCATCGTCGGCAAGACGAACTGCCCGGAGCTCCTGATGAACTACGAGACGGATAACTTC
>JBBIMZ010000524.1:0-3205 GCA_037444135.1 Solibacteraceae bacterium | reverse complement strand
GCTTCTGGAGCTGGGACGGCACGCTGGCCAAGTTCTTCCAGCTCACCGAGCGCTTCCGGATGGAGCTGCGGCTGGAGGCGTATAACGTCCCCAACAGCTTCATGCTCGCCAACCCTTCGACCAGCGTTACTTCGGCCACCTTCGGCCGGTCCATCGGCCCCGCGGCGGGCAACTACGGCCGCGAAGTCCAGTACTCGCTGCGCCTGCACTTTTAGGCGCGGCGCTGCGGTCGAAAATCGGGCGGGGCGGCCTCGCCCTCTAAGCCGCCACGGCGGCGTAGGCGCAACGCCGCCCCTCTTCGAACATCGCGAGCACGTTCTCGGGCGGCACGTCCGGCTGGATGTTGTGCACCGCCGCCAGCACCCAGCCGCCGCCCGGCCCCATGATTTCGAACATCCGGCGGACTTCGGCGGCCACCTGCTCGGGCGTCGCGTGGGGCAGCAGATGCTGACTGTCGATGCCGCCCCAGAAGCTGATCCGACCGCCGAATTCGCGCTTGAGGCGTTCCGGCTCCATGTGGCGGGCGCTGATCTGGACGGGATTGAGCGCGTCGATGCCGATCTCGATGAAGTCGCCGATGTAGGCGTAGACGGAGCCGCAGGTGTGGTAGAGGATCTTCGCGTTCGTGTAGCGGCGGATCGCTCCGACGATCCGCTCCTGGAAGGGACGGATGAGCTTCCGGTACAGCGGCACCGAGCACACGGGCCGGTCCTGCAAGCCGACGTCGTCACCCATGGCCACGATATCCACCAGATCGCCCACCTCTTCGAGCGCCCGGCTGTTCATTGCGATCAGGTTCTCTAGCACGGCCTCCATCAGGCAGGCGAACAGCTCCGGATCGCCCGCCAGGTCGCAGTACCAGTCTTCGAATCCCCGCAGGTATTGGGTCTGGTGAACCAGGTGGAAGCGCGCGTTGAACATCACCGCGTAATCGGTTTCGCGCCGCAGCCGCTCGGCACGCTGGCGCAGGCCGCGAAAGCGCCCGGGATCGGTCGGATCGGGGAACGGATACCGGGCGATGTCGGCTGCGGTGATGCGCCCGGCGAGCGGGCTCTCCTGGAGCTCATAGTAGTGGCAGCCCGGCGGCTGGATGCGGACGACGCCCCACTCGTCCTTCCAGCGGCCGTCGGGCAGGAGCTCCTCGCGGCTGCGGTCCGGCGAGCCCATCGAGACCGACCGGACATCCACGTCGAGAAGCCGGAGGATCCGCTCGTCCATCTCATAGAGCTGCTGCATCCGGTCGATCAGCTCCCCGGTTTCGCCGAAGCCGAGATGCCGGCACAGCCGGTCGTAGGCCCCCTTGACCATCCCGGTGAAGCGGGCGCTGCCCAGGTCCATCGGAAGGCGGTCCGGTTCGCGGTGCTCGAGCGCGGCGAGGATCCGTTCGCGATGCGTCATGTTGACACCTCGGCCTCATTCTAGCCCGGAGGGTTGGCCCCCATAGCGGCGCGCCGACGCCGGGTGGTCACCCTTCGAGCCCGGCCAGCCGCCACGGCGGGCGGTAGCGCCGTCCGAGCAGCCGGTTAGCCTCCTCGCTGTTGGTGAACCGCTCGGCCTGGGCGTCCCAGAGCAACTTCTGGCCGGTGCGGAAGGCGATGTTGCCCAAGTGGCAGACCGTCGTGCTCCGGTGCCCCGCCTCGATGTCGGCCGCCGGCAGCGCACGGCTCTTGATGCAATCGAGAAAGTTGCGCACGTGCGGCAGGTGCTGGAGCGAGGTCGTGCCGCGCTCGCCGGCCGCCTTGGCTTCGAAATAAAGGCCGATGCCCGTCAGATCGTCGTAGGCCTCCCGGAAGCTCTGCGCAAACGGCTCGGCACGGCGCTCCATCTGGGGCGTGATCTCGTAGCCGGCCCGGTCTACGAACAGTGTGCCCAGCGTCCCGTGCAACAGGACGCCGTAGCTGCCGAACGGCCGCGCCCCCGGATCGCCGTTCGGTCCGAAGCTGTTGTGGACCATCGTCGAATAGCGCAGCAGGAAGCCCGGATACTCAAAGAGCGCCTCTTGCGTGTCCGGGCACTCGCGGGCGTCCCGGACGTAATACTTGCCGCCGCTCGAGACGGCGCTGAGGGGAGCGTCCACGCCGAGGGCCCAGTGCACCACGTCGATCAGGTGCACGCCCCAGTTGGTCAGCTCCCCGCCGGCGTAATCCCAGAACACCCGGAAGGCGAGGCGCGCCCGGTTGAAGGGCACTTTCGGCGCCGGTCCCAGCCAGAAGTCCCAGTCCAGTCCCTCGGGCGGCGCCGTGTCCGGCGGATTGCCGATGCCCTCCGGGGCCGAATAGGTGTGGTTCCAGCATTGCGCAAAATGAACTTTGCCGATGCGCCCTTCCTGGACGGCGCGTACGGCCCGCTGGAAGTGTGATCCGGAGCGCTGCTGCAAGCCCACCTGGACCACTCTCTTGTTGCGCCGCGCCGCCTCGACCATCAGGCGCCCCTCGCGCACGTTGTGCGAGACAGGCTTTTCGACGTAGACATCCTTGCCCGCCTCGCAGGCGTCGATGGTGATGAGCGGGTGCCAGTGGTCGGGCGTGGCCACGACGACCGCATCGACTTCCCCCCGCTCGAGGACCCGGCGGTAATCGCGGTAGATGGCCACACGGTCTCCGGCGAGCTGGCGCGCCCTGGCCGCGTTGGCCTCCCAGACGTCGCAGACGGCGATGATGTCGACGTCGGGCTGCTTCATAAAGTCGATCAGATTCATCCGCCCCATGCCGCCGCAGCCGACCACCGCCACACCGATGCGGTCGCTCGCTTGGCGCGGCGGCTGGGCGGGCGCCGGGACGGCTGCTCCGCAACCCAGAGTCTGGATGAAGTTCCGCCGGCGCACGATCCGAGTATACACCGGCGTCGCTCGGGGCGCCGCGTGAGCGCTAACTTACGACCACGCAATCAGTTCGCCTCGCACCGGGCCTGCGGTGCGGAATGTTAGAATGATGCCGATGTCCTACGACGTTGTGGTGATCGGGAGTGGTCCGGGCGGCTACACCGCCGCCATCCGCGCCGGCCAGTTCGGCCTGAAGACGGCGATCGTCGAGAAGGACCCGAAGCTGGGCGGCACGTGCCTGCACGTCGGCTGCATCCCGACCAAGGCCCTGCTGCACACCGCCGAAGTTTGGAACCACTTCCGCCACCCGGAAGCCGAGGGCATCTGCTGCGAGAACCCGCGCCTGGACCTGCCCCGGGTGCACGAGCGCAAGAACGCGATCGT
>JBBIMZ010000523.1:0-3208 GCA_037444135.1 Solibacteraceae bacterium | reverse complement strand
GCGGTTCGAAGTTCAACATTCTGCGCGATCTGGGCATTCCCGGCCAGACTAACAATCCGATCGATACCGGGCTGCCGTCGATCGGCATCACCGGAGTATCCGGCCTCGGGAACACGGATCCGAACACGATCTGGGATGAATCCCGTCAGGTGAGCGAGCAGATCTCCTGGGTGCGGGGCAAGCACTCGCTGAAGGCGGGCACCGAGTTCACGATGCTCCGCCTGGACCGGCGCACCGTCTCGTTCGTACGCGGCTCGTTCACCTTCACGGGAATCCATGCCGGCTCGACGCCCGGAGTGACCGCGACCGAGCGCGGGCGGCTGGCCTGGGCCGATTTCCTGCTCGACCAGCCGGCGCAGGTGCGCCTGGGCTTCACCGATCAGCTCCCGCCGGGCGCCGACCCGGGCACCTTCCCGCGCACCCGCTTCTGGCGGTGGCACCACTATATCACCGACGACTGGAAACTGACGCCGCGCCTGACGATGAACATCGGCCTGCGCTACGAGTACAATTCCGCGATCGAGGACATCGGCGGCCAGTCGCGCAACTTCGATTTCACCCGGCGTACGCTCTACCCGCCGCCGCTCACCCGCGGGCCGCTCAACCAGCCGAGCAAGCGCCTGTTCGCCCCCCGGCTCGGTCTGGCGTGGCGCCCGTTCGGCGGCACCGGCACGGTGGTCCGCATGGCCTACGGCATCTTTTACAACGTCAACATGCTGAACATGTTCGTCCCGGCTCTGGCTGCCAATCCTCCCAATAACCTCAACATCAACGAACTGAACCCGGCCGGACAAGTGCGCATTCGCATGGCCACGGCCGATCAGGCGACCACGCTCAGCATCAACCCGGAAATCAACTCCGCCGATCCCAAGCGCGGCGTCGGCGACGTGCAGCAGTGGAATCTCAACATCCAGCGCGTGCTGCCCGTGCAGATGATTTTCGAGATCGGCTATGTCGGCTCCAAGTCCAGCCATTTCGACTCGCCGCGGACCATGAATCCCTTCGTGCCTGGGACGAATATTCGGCCCTACTTCGATGGTCCTATCGAGAATATCTCGCTCGACGCGGCCGGTAACTATCACGGCCTGCTGACGAAGCTCGAAAAACGTTTCTCGCGCGGCTTGACGTTTCTCCAGACATATACCTGGTCGAAAACGATGTTCGACTCCTTTGCCTGTTGCGGCGCCCAGCGGCACAACAATCCGTACAACTGGAGGCTGGAGAAAGGGCTGGCCGAAACCGACCAGCGGCACCGCGCCACCACCGCCTGGCTCTACGAGTTTCCCTTCTACTCGGGCCGGCGCGACTGGCGCGGACAGCTCCTTGGCGGCTGGCAGATCAACGGCACGCTGGTGCTCGAGACCGGAATGCCGATGCACCCCACACAGAGCCTGAAGCCGGTCGACGACGGCTGCCCGCGCTGCACGCACCGCCCGGACCGCATCAAAGACGGCCGGCTCAGCGGCGCCGAACGCACCCTCGAGCGCTGGTTCGATACCTCGGCGTTCGCCGCCGCCCGCGGCCACTATGGCAACAGCGGGCGGAACATCCTCGTCGCCCCCGGCCTGGTGAACCTCGATTTTGCCGTCTTCAAGAACTTTCCGGTCACCGAAACCAAGACCTTTCAACTGCGGTGGGAAAGCTATAACTTTACGAACACGCCCCCGTTCAATCCGCCGACGCTCGAAATCAGCTCGGGCAACTTCGGCCGCATTACCAGCGCCGGGCTGGGGCGCGAGATGCAATTCGGACTGCGCTTCGAATTCTGAGCGCCCGGGACGCCGCCCGCCGCCTCGGCCCCGGGCGATTACGATGGAAAAGTACAGTCATGGCGGCCTGGAAATCGATTGCCGCGCTCGCCGTGGCGGGCTTTGGGCTAACCGCGGCCGAGGACTTGCCGGCGCGCTACTTCGAGCTGATGGAGGCCGGGTCGGCGCGCGTGGCGGCGCGCCTGGATTCCCAGCCTGGCGCGGACCTGAAGGCGCTCGAAGCCGAAGCGGGCTGGCGGCACTTCCCCTACGCCATCCTCCCGCCCGCCGTCCTCTACACGAAGCGGCATCCCGACAACCGCCGCCACGGCGACCGGGCGATGCTCGATCTGGCCGTGCGCATCGGCGATCTGCTGGCCTCCGAAGATGAGCGGGGCGTCTATGAGCCCCGGCTGGATAGCGACTGGGATACCTACATGTGGCTGGAGGCCTGGCGGCTGCTCGAGCGCGAGCTGGGCCCGGAACGCCGGGAGCGCTGGCGCCGGGAAATCGAAAAGAACATCGCTTTGCTGGTCGAAGACGCCCGGGAGCGGCTCGACTTTCCGTGGTACAACTCGCCGTACATCGGCACTTCCCCGAACCACTACGCCCTCTGGGCGGCCAACCTCTATCTGGGCGGGCGCCTGTTCGGCCGCAAAGACTGGGAGGAGCTCGGACGGCGGATCCTGCGGCGCTTCGCGCTCGTCGAGCAGACGCCGGACGGCTACTGGGGCGAGCACAGCCGGGCCGGCCCGACGCCCGGCTACAATCATCTGACGCTGTCGGCGCTGGCAGTCTACTGGGAGCACAGTCAGGACCGGGACGTGCTGCCGGCTCTCCGCCGCGCCACCGACTTTCACAAGTACTTCACGTTTCTCGATGGCACGCCCGCCGACGTTCTCAACGACCGGAACCGCTACTGGGGCGTGAGCGCCTGGGGGCAGTTCGCCTTCACGAACTTCGCTGACGGCCGGGGTTACGCGCGTTTCCTCGCCGGCTTCTTCCAGCCGGAAACGCTCACCATCGATCAGCTCGGGCGGCTGGCGCAGGACGCGCTCTATTACCACGAGGGTCCCATCGAGCCCGCGCCGCAAACCCTGGAGAACTATTGGCGGCGGCTCAACATCCCGGCGGGCATCCGCAAGACCGGCCCCTGGCAGGTGTGCCTTTCCGGGATCATCGATACGCAAGCCATCACCAGCCGCTTCTACCTGGACCGCCAGGGCCACGTCAGCGTCTTCCATCGACAGGCCGGACTGATCATCACCGGGGCCAATTCGAAGCGGCAGCCGGAGCTGGCGACCTTTTCCGAGACGGTCGCCGGCCAGGTCGTGCACATGCCGCTGAGCAGCCGCCTGGAGATGAGCGACACGGCTGACCGGCTCTCGCTCGCCTACAACACTTTTTTCAGCGACCTGTATGTGGCTCGGCCCGCCGCCGAAAGCCTGACGCTCCGCTTC
>JBBIMZ010000522.1:3007-3219 GCA_037444135.1 Solibacteraceae bacterium | reverse complement strand
GCCATCGCCCGCAGCGAGGGGCTCGAGCCGCAGCAGGTTCTGGTCGGCGCCGGCTCGAGCGAGATTCTGCAAGTGGCCGTGTGGGCGTTCACCGGCCCGTCGCGACCGCTGATCTACTCCGAGCCGACTTTCGAGCTCCCCATCGGAATTGCGCGCGCACTTGGTCACCCGGCGATCCCCGTGCCGCTGACGGAGTCCTACGCGGCGGACGT